>LDXP01000041.1 GCA_001443385.1 Candidatus Rokubacteria bacterium CSP1-6 | reverse complement strand
GCCCGGGCCATCCGGGCAGGGACGGTCTGGGTGAACGCGTACAACCTGTTCGACGCGGCGCTGCCGTTCGGGGGGTTCAAGGAATCCGGCTTCGGGCGGGAGATGGGCTCGGCCGGGCTCGACCTCTACACCGAGGTGAAGAGCGTCTGGGTGGATCTCACCTGAGCGCCGGAGGAGACGTCCATGGCTTACCAGACGCTGCTCGTAGACGTGAAGGATCAGGTGGCCACGATTACCCTGAACCGCCCGGACGCGTACAACGCCCTGAACCTCCAGCTGGCCGGCGAGTTCTTCCACGCCGCTCTGGAGGCTGACGAGGACCGGGAAATCCGCTGTATCGTCGTGACCGGGGCAGGGAAGGCGTTCTGCGCGGGCGGCGACGTGAAGGACTTCGCCGACAACCTGCCGACGGTCGGCGTCTTCATCAAGCAGCTCACCACGTACATCCACGGCGCCGTCTCCCGCCTCTGCCGGAGCCCCAAGCCCGTCATCATGGGGGTCAACGGCATCGCCGCCGGCGGCGGGATGAGCCTGGCGCTGTCCGGGGACCTGGTCATCGCGGCGGAGTCGGCCAAGTTCGCGATGGCCTATTCGAAGATTGCCGTCACCCCGGACGGCTCCTCGTCCTACTTCCTGCCGCGGATGATCGGCCTTCGCCGCGCGCTCGAGCTCCACTACACTAATCGTGTCCTCACCGCCCGAGAGGCGCTGGACTGGGGGCTCGTCAACCGCGTGGTGCCGGACGCCGAGTTCTCCCAGGCTCTGGCGGCACTGGCGCGTGAGCTTGCTCAAGGCCCGACCCTCGCCTTCGGCGGGGCCAAGCTGCTCTTCCACCAGTCCACCCAGGAGAGCCTCGAGACCCAGATGGAGCTGGAGGCCCAGGCCATCGCGCGCTCGGGGTTCACCGAGGACTTCAAGACCGGCGTGACGGCCTTCGCACAGAAGAAGGCGGCGACCTTCAAGGGGCGCTAGTGAAGGCAGTCGCGGGCTTCCCGTTCCGGTCGAGGTTCCACGCGGTCGAGGGCGTCAAGCTCGCCTACGTGGACCAGGGTAGGGGCGAGCCCGTCGTCCTCCTCCACGGCAACCCCACGTGGGGCTACCTCTACCGGAAGTTCATCCCGCCGCTGGCCCGGGCCAACCGCGTGATCGTTCCCGACCACATGGGCTTCGGCCGCTCCGACAAGCCGCTGGACCCCTCGCGCTACCGGCTCGCGCGCCACATCGCGAACCTCGAATCGCTCCTCCTGAAGCTGGATGTCCAGAACGCCACGCTCGTCATGCAGGACTGGGGCGGCCCCATCGGCCTCGGCTTCGCCGTGCGTCACACCCACCGGGTCAAGCGGCTCGTCATCCTGAACACCTGGGCGTGGGTGATCCCCGCCGGGACGCGGATCCACTCGCTCCTGGAGCAGTTCCGCCAGCCCGGGACCGGCGAGGCGCTGGTGCAGGGGTTGAACCTCTTCGTCGAAGGGTTCCTCCCCGCCGGGATTCACAAGAAGGAACGCGTGACCGCGGCGCTGATGCGCGCCTACCGGGCGCCCTTCCCCGACTGGAACTCGCGCGTCGGTATCCTCGCCTTCCCCCGCGACATCGTCGTCGGTGACGACCATCCCTCGGCGCCCGCGATGCACGAGATCGCGCAGAAGCTCCCGACCCTCAAGGTGCCCGTCCTCCTGATCTGGGCCATGAAGGACCCAGCCTTCCCGAAAGCGATGATCGGCCTCTGGCAGAAGCTGTATCCCCACGCCCAGCTCCACACGCTGGAGCAGGCCGGCCACTACCTCCAGGAGGACGAGCCCGAACAGATCGTCGGCCTCATCCGGGAGTTCCTCCGCCGATGAGGCTGCCGGAAAGTGATTGAGAGGAGTCAGCCATGAAGCGGTGGATCGCGGTCGCAGCTTTCATCGGACTGTTGGTCGGTCTCCTGCCAGGCTATCTCTGGTGGGGTGTACGCACCCAGCGGCAGCTCAACGAGGTCCAAGGGCAGGTGTTGGCGGTGCAGTCCGACCTGAAGGCTGCCCAGGACAAGGCCAAGGCCTTGGAAGCCGAACTTCGGCAGGAGCGAGATCGTCGGCAGAGGCTGGAGGAAATCGTGACTAAAGGCAGGAAGTAGCAGCAGTGGCGCACGGCTCTGGCAGACTCTCGCGCCCAAGCCCTGAAACGCGCCGCGTCCGATGACCGCCGGAGACCTCGGTTCGGCTGGCTCAACGCGGCGTTGGAGCGATTGGCGGCACCTCTGCCTTGCACAGGGCGTGGCGCTTCTTTTCCTCCTCGCGGCGTGCGCCAAGCCGTCGGTGGTCACGGTTCCCCCGCCGCCCCCCGTTTTTGTGGGCTACGAGGAGACCGGAACCGCCTCCTGGTACGGGAAACCCTACCACGGGCGGCAGACTGCCAGCGGCGAGGTCTACGACATGTCTCAGATGACGGCGGCCCATCGCAGCTTGCCTTTCGGGAGCTGGGTGGTCGTCGAGAACCTGCTCAATCGGCGGACCCTAGAAGCGCGGATTACGGACCGCGGCCCCTTCACCGGGGATCGAATCCTAGATCTCTCACAGGCCGCTGCGCGACTTCTCGGCGCGATCGGACCCGGCACAATTCCAGTTCGACTTCGCGTCGTCGCCCTTCCCGGCTCGACAGCAGAGATCCGGCGGGGATTCTTTACGGTTCAGGTCGCGGCCTTCAGTTCCGAGGACCGAGCGGCCATATTGAAGGGCGTACTCGCCCGGGATTGGACCGAGACCTACGTCCAGCGGGCCGAGGTTGGCGGGCGAACGGTCTACCGCGTGCGAGTCGGAAAAGCGGTCACCCGAGGTGAGGCACAGCGTGTTGCCCAGCGCCTGGCCGCTGCCGGGTATGACGTGATTGTCGTGGGGGAGTGACCGTATCCCGCCGCACGAAAATTGTCCGTGACATAAGGGAGTGGTGCGAATGGACATCACCGTCATTGCTGTCAGCTTCAGCGTCTTGCTATGGCTGTATCTCTCTTCCGTAATTCTCACGGCGTACGTGGCCAGCGAGAGCGGGCGATCCGGGGTGGGATGGTTCTTCCTGTCCTTCCTGTTCCCGCCGTATATGACCTTGCTGGCCTTGGCTGCCTTACCGGAGAAGAAAGAGGAGGAGTGGCTAGACCGAGCTGCGAGACACCCTACCACTCCTACGATCGGTCAGCGGCTTGGACGTTCGTGAGTGAGTCAGGCGGACCCCAAATGGACGGATCGGCGAAATTCTACTACCGCCCGGGCTGATCCTCCTGCGCCAAGACGAGAGAGTTGCTCTCGTCGCTGGGGGTGGAGTTCGAGGCCGTCAACGTGGACGCAAGCCCCTCGACGCTCAAGGAGCTCGAGCGCCTGGGCGTCCCGCGCGTGCCCGCTGTCGCCGTCGGCGATCGGGTCGTCCACGGCTGGAATCCCAAGGGCGTGGCCGAGCTGCTGGGCGTGGACTATCTCGAGCCCGTCAGACTCGAGCCCGTCGAGCTGGTGGAGCGTCTCGACCGGATTCTCGGCGCCGCCCAGCGCGCCATCCGCCAGGTCCCGGCGGAGAAGCTTGAAACCAAGCCTCCCGAGCGCGACCGCACGGTGCGGGACCTCGGCTATCACATCTTCCGGCTGAGCGTGGCGTTCCCCCTGGCCGTCGAGCAGAACCGGTTGCCCGAAGATTGGCTCACCGAGCCCACGCCGCGGTCCCTGCGCGATGGAGAGGCCATCGCCCGCTACGGCGGGGGTGTGCGCTCGCAGCTCAAGGAGTGGTACCACGAGGCCCCGGCGGAGGCTTTCGACTGGGTGGTGGACACCTACTACGGCCCGCAGACCGTGTGGGGGCTTCTCGAGCGCACGACCTGGCACGCCGCCCAGCACCTGCGCCAGCTCTACGCGCTGCTCGAGACGATGGGGATCCTCCCCGACCGCCCCCTGACGGGCGCCGATTTCCAGGGGCTGCCCCTGCCGGAGGCGCTGTGGTGATGGACCAGCGAGCGAAGGCCAAGCGCTTCCTCGAGCTTCACACCTCGGGGCGTCTGCTTGTGCTTCCCAACGCCTGGGATGCCGGGAGCGCGCGGATCTTCGAACACGCCGGATTCCAGGCGCTCGGGACCACGAGCGCGGGCGTCGCGCTTTCTCTCGGATACCCCGATGGCGAGCGGGTGAGCCGGGCGGAGATGCTGGAGGTGGCGCGGCGCATCGCGAGCGCGGTGGCGCTCCCCGTCACCGCGGATCTCGAGGCCGGCTACGGGGCGGCGGTGAGCGACGCGGTGGAGACGGCCCGGGGGGCGATCTCCGCCGGGGCCGTCGGAATGAACTTCGAGGACAGCACCTCCGACGACCGGCTCGTGGACGTCGCCGCGCAGGTGGAGAGGATCCGGGCGATCAAGAAGCTCGCGGAGGCCGAGAAGATCGCGTTCGTGCTGAACGCGCGGACTGACGTCTTCTTGCTCGCGATCGATGAGCCGGAGAGCCGCTTCGACGAGGCCGTGCGCCGGGCGAACGCGTACCGGCAGGCGGGCGCCGACTGCCTCTTCGTGCCCGGCGTGACCGACGCCGAGACGATCGGCCGCCTCGTCCGCGCCATCACCGGCCCTCTGAACGTGCTCGCGGGGCGAGACACGCCACGCATTGCCGAGCTCGAGCGTCTGGGTGTGGCGCGGGTCAGTGTCGGCTCCGGGCCCATGCGCGCCACGCTGGCGTTGACGCAGCGGATCGCCCAGGAGCTCCGCGAGCGCGGCACCTACGCGGGCTTCACGGAGAACACCCCTCCGCTCCGCGACTTCAACCGCCTCTTCGACCGGTGATCCTGGATTTTGGGCTAGTGCCCGGTTGCGGCGCGAACCTGCCGGAGAAGCTCGAGCACTCCTCTTGCGGCGGCTCTCTTTTCGAGCTCGGGAAGTGGGCCGGCCCGCTCGAGGAGATCGGTCACGTCGGCGAGGTCGCCCGGTCCTCCTGCCATCAGCTTGAGGATAATGAGATCCTCGACGGCAACGACAGGGATCTCCAGAGCTTGCGGAAGACGGAGGCGGACTGCCCGGCCGATGATCTCCCTCTCCCACGCCCGGGTGGCGCAGACTACGTCGATCTCGGGCCCGCCGGGGGTGCGGAGCCTCAGGAGCAGGGGGATCGGATCGTCAGGTCCGCCTCGACGCCATTCGACGGAAAACGACGCGGCGCGAAGCGCGCGATCGAACTCATCGGACTGGCCGGTGCCGGCCAGGAGGTCCACGTCCTCCGTCGCTCGTGGGGCGCCCCAGGCGGCCACGGCCAGGCCTCCCATCAAGGCGTAGGGGATGCTTCGCTGCTCGAAGATGGCGGTGAGGCGGGCCAGCGTGTCCTCGAACGGCGCTCTCGCGCTCACGCGGATCGAGAGCGGCGAGCGGACTCGCGCAGGGCGAGCGCGAAGGAGGAGAGGGCGAGGGCGCGCGCCAGGCGCTCTCCTGGGTCCATGGAGGCGTACGCGGCCCGGCGCTCCGCCTCCACCGTATCCATCGTGGCGGACGGCCGTCGGCGGTGACCGAGGATCCAGAGCGCGGGGGTTCGCGGCCGCGGCTTCATGACTTCACGCTCTCACACGCGCGGGAAACGAGTCAAGCCCAGCCCTCAGTCGAGGCGCACGACGCGGAAGCCGTAGTCCGAGTAGCGCAGTTTCGGCGGGATGCTCGAGCGGTGGGCCACGGGGCTCCAGGGGACCTGGTGGCGCCAGGCGCCGCCGCGGGAGACGCGGCGGGTCCCGGCCAGCGGGCCGTGGGGGTTCAGGGTCGGCGAGGCGAGGTAGTACCCCTCCTCGTACCAGTCCACGCACCACTCGTGGCAGGAGCCCGAGAGGTCGGTGAGGCCGTAGCCGTTGGGCGGTCCCCAGCCGATGTTGGGTGGCCCGGTCAGGGGGAGCTTGACGTGGGGGAAGACCGTCTCGGGCTTGTCGTTGCCCCACGGGTGCCGGCAGCCGTCGAGGCCGCCCCGCGCCGCCTTCTCCCACTCGGCCTCCGTCGGGATCCGGTGGCTCTCTCCCGTCGTCACGGTGAGCCATTCGCAGTAGGCGACCGCCTCGACCCAGTTGACCCCCACCACGGGCTGCTCGGGGTCGCTGAAGCGCGGGTTGTCCCAGAAGGGCGGCGGGGCCACATGGGTGGCTTCGACGAAGCGGGCATACTCGGCGTTGGTGACCGGCCTCTTGGCGATCAGAAAGCCGTCCACCATGACCGGATGGCGCGGGCCCTCCCCCGGCAGGCCGTCCTCCCACCCCATCCAGAACTTGCCCGCGGGAATCTCCACGAACTCCACGGCGCCTAGTATAATGAGGCGGTCTCAAGGGGGTCCGCCATGAAATTTTCCGACCGGATGTCACGGCTCGGGACCGAGTCTGCCTTCGAGGTGCTGGCGCGCGCCAGAGCCCTCGAGCGTCAGGGGCGGGAGATCGTCCACCTGGAGATTGGCGAGCCCGACTTCGACACGCCCGCCCACATCAAGGAGGCGGCCAAGCGCGCCCTCGACGCTGGGGCGACCCACTACGGTCCCTCCGCCGGCCTTCCCGAGCTTCGGGAAGCGATTGCCGCGCACGTGTCGCAGACCCGGGGGATCCCCGTGAGCCCCGAGGAGGTCGTGGTCACCCCCGGGGCCAAGCCGATCATGTTCTTCACGATCCTGGCCCTGGTGAACCGCGGCGACGAGGTCATCTATCCCAACCCGGGCTTCCCCATCTACGAGTCGGTGATCACCTTCGTCGGCGGCGTGCCGGTGCCAATCCCGCTCAGGGAGGAGACGGGCTTCGGCTTCGACTTGGCGCTGTTCGAGCAGAAGGTCTCGGAGCGGACGCGGCTCATCATCATCAACTCGCCTCAAAATCCCACGGGGGGCGTCCTCGAGAAGGACCAGATCCAGCGGATCGCCGAGCTGGCCCAGCGCCATCGGATTGCCGTGCTGTCCGACGAGATCTACCGCTACTTCTTGTACGAAGGAGAGTTCGCCTCCATCGCGTCGCTCCCCGGGATGAAGGAGCACGCGATCATCCTGGACGGCTTCTCCAAGGCTTACGCCATGACCGGCTGGCGGCTCGGCTACGGCGTGATGCCGGTCCCGCTCGCGGAGCACGTGACGCGCCTTGTGGTGAACTCGGCCTCGTGCACCGCCACCTTCGTCCAGCTGGCCGGCCTGGCGGCTCTTCAAGGTGACCAAACTCCCGTGGCCAGGATGGTCGCCGAGTTCAAGCGGCGCCGCGACCTCATCGTGGACGGCCTCAACAAGCTCCCCGGCGTTTCCTGCCGGAGCCCACGCGGCGCCTTCTACGCCTTCCCCAACGTGAGCGCCCTGGGGCGGCCGGCGGGGGAGATCGCCGACCTTCTCCTGAACGAGGCCGGGGTGGCGGCGCTGCCGGGGACGGCCTTCGGCCAGCACGGGGAGGGGTATCTGCGCCTTTCGTACGCCAACTCCGAAGCCAACCTGAAAAAGGCCCTGGACCGGATGCGTCCCGTCTTCGAGCGCCTGGCCCGCTGATGGGTTTCGACATCTCCCGCGTCAAGGTCGCGTGGGAGGGCTACGAAACCCCGCTGATGCCCGGGCGCTACCCCGTCGAGTTCGACCCGATCCGCCGCCACTGCCACATGGTGGACGACCAGAACCCGCTCTTCCTGGAGCAGGGGTTCTGCCCGCCCGTGATGGTGGACTACTTCGCCTCCCGCGGCGCCTGGCCGCCGGGCGAGCTGGACATCCTGGGGCTGATCCGGAAGATTCCCACGCCTGGTGATCGCCTCGTCAACATGAACCATGAGTTCGAATGGTTCAAGGCCGTCAAGGTCGGCGAACGCCTTAGCGTGAGCCACAAGGTCGTGTCCGTGGACGTGAAGCCGACCAAGCTCGACCCTCTGAGCGTGTGGATCAAGACCGAGACCCGGATCGTGGACGAGCGCGGTGAGACCGTCGCGCTCCGCTGGAACCAGATCCTCGTCCACCGCACCCCCGAGCAGGTCCAGGCGGGCTTCATCCGCGCGGAGGCCGCTGCGTGAGACGCCTTATCTGCGCCATCAGCCTGGCCATGCTCCTGGCGCCATTGGGCGCCGCGGCGCAGCAGCCGGGGAAGGTCCCGAGGATAGGCTACTTCAGTGCCGGCTCTCCTTCTAGCGCGCCGCACCTTCTGGAGGCGTTCCGAAAAGGGCTGCGCGAGCTCGGGTGGGTTGAGGGCCAGAATATTGTCATCGACTATCGATTTGCGGAGGGTAGGTTCGACCGGCTGCCCGACCTCGCGGCCGAGCTGGTCCGGCTCAAGGTGGACATCATCGTAGCGGTGGCGACGCAAGGAGTGGCGGCAGCCAAGAACGCCACCGAGACGATCCCCATCGTCATGATTTCCGGTAGTGCCGATCCTGTTGGGCTCGGGTTCATCGCGAGCCTGGCGCGCCCGGGCGGGAACGTCACAGGGTTGTCCTACAGCGTCGGCCCGGAAATACTTGGCAAAGGGCTGGAGCTGCTCAAGGAGATCGCCCCCAAGGTCCGCCGTGTGGCGATCCTCTCGAACCCGGCCAGTCCGGTCCAACCACTCTTCATAAGAGAAGTGAAGGTCGCGGCCCGGTCGTTGGGAGTGCAGCTTCAACTCCTGGAGGCCCGAGGTCCCAACGAGTTCGACGGCGCATTCGCGGCGATGGCCAAAGAGCGCGTAGGGGCACTCCTCGTAGTGGCAGACGGGCTGTTCATTCTCCACCGAACACGGCTCGCAGACCTCGCAGCAAGGAGCCGGCTCCCGGCGATCTACGGTTATCGGGAGCACGTGGAGGCCGGGGGCCTCATGTCTTACGGGTCGAGCTTGCGTGATCTCTGGCGGCGCGCCGCCACGTATGTGGACAAGATCCTGAAGGGTGCCAAGCCTGCTGACCTCCCGGTGGAGCAGCCCACGAAGTTCGAGCTCGTCGTCAACCTCAAGACCGCGAAGGCCCTCGGGCTCACGATCCCCCAGTCCGTCCTCGTCCGCGCGGCCGAGGTAATCCAGTGACGCGAGCCGCGTTGATCGTCAGCCTCGCGCTCGCCGCCCTCGCGGCGCCGCTCGCGGTGGGCGCCCAGCAGCCGAAGAAGGTCCCGCGTATAGGGCTCATCTGCGCGACGCAGTGTGGCTGGATGTTGGGCGGGTTTGAGCAGGGGCTGAGGGAGGTCGGCTATGTTGATGGTCAGAACGTGTTTGTTGACTTCAGGGGCGCGGGGGTGAGTGACGACCGGCTTCCTGCCATCGCAGCCGATTTGGTTCGCCGCAAGGTGGACATCATCGTTGCCGGTGGTTCCTCGGCGGCGGTGTTAGCGGCGAAGAACGCGACCAAGACGATCCCGATTGTCATGGTGGTCAGCGATGACGCGGTAGAGAGCGGACTCATCGCCAGTCTCGCGCGGCCAGGCGGGAACGTCACGGGGGTGACCGTCCCTTACATGGAGTTGGTCGGGAAGCAAGTGGAGTTGCTTAAGGAAGCTGTTCCGGGGGTTTCCCGGGTGGCCGTCCTTTGGAACCCGGCCAACCCGGCGCACGCATCGGCGGTGAAGAAGATCGACGCCCTGGTCCGTTCCCTGAAGGTGCAGCTTGAATTCGTAGAAGTGCAGGGCCCCGTCCCCGATTTCGAGGGCCCGTTTTCGGCCGTAGCGAGACGTCGCGCCGAGGCCATTCTCGTGCTGCCCGATCCCATGCTCACGCGCTCCGGCCAGCTTACGCTGTTCGCGATCCAGCGGCGGCTCCCGTCGGTGTCCACGTTCAGCGAATTCGTCTCGGCTGCAGGCCTCATGGCTTACGGGCCGAATCTCACGGACATGATGCGCCGCTCGGCCACGTATGTGGACAGGATCCTGAAAGGGGCGAAGCCCTCGGACTTGCCTGTGGAGCAGCCCACGCGGTACCAGCTGGTCATCAGCCTCACGACCGCCAAGGCCCTCGGTCTCACGCTTCCCCAGTCGGTGCTGATCCGCGCGGACGAGGTGATCCGGTGAGCCAGCGCTGCTGGGAGGACGTGAGGGAAGGGGAGGCACTGCCCGGCTTTGCCCTCGAGCTCACGATGACACGGATGGTCCAGCAGGTGTCGGGCACCCAGGACTTCTACCCGATCCACCACGACCGTGACTTCGCGCGCTCGGGGGGTCACCCGGATATCTTCGTGAACACGGCCTTCACCCGCGCCGCCCTGTGCCGCCTCCTCACCGACTGGGCGGGCCCGGCAGGATTCGTCAAGCGGCTCGGGTTCCAGATGCGGCGCTATCACCTGGTGGGTGACACGATATACGTCCGCGGCAAGGTCGTGAAAAAGTACCGCCAGGACGGCGTCGGGGCCGTGGATCTGGAGATCTGGGCGGAGAACGCGCGCGAGGGGATTGCCACGCCAGGAACCGCCACCGTCCATCTCCCGCTTCGCAGCGCGTGATGGCGTCCCCTGATCCTCGGGCCCTGGACCGCGCCGCCGAGCTCATACGGGCGGCAGCCCGGCCGGTGGTGATCGCCGGCGGTCAATGCGCCGCCGAGGATGCCCCGTGGCTTCGCGCCTTGGCCGAAGCGCTGCCCGCCCCGGTGCTCACCACGTCCCCCGCCAAGGAAGCCCTCCCCGAGACCCATCCTCTCGCCCTGGGGATCCTCATGGGCAGCGAGCACGACGACGCGGTGCTCGGCCTGGCCGATCTCATCGTGACGTTCGGCCTGGATCCAATGGAATTGAATCCACGCCGCTGGCCGTACCCGGCGCTGGTCGTGTGCCTCGCCCGGACCCCGCACTCCGGCTTTCCCGTCACGCCGCTCGTTGAAGTCGTCGGTGATCTGGCGCTGATCCTCGAGGAGCTGGCCCCGCGGCTCAAGGGGCAGACGCAGGCGGACTGGGACATGTGGGAGCTCGACCGCTTGAAGAAGGCCGGTAACCTGTGAAACCGTAATGGTGGCCGTATGGCGCCGCAGTTCGTGGTGATCATGGCGCTCCGGAAGGTCGGGCCACCGGCCGTGGAGGGAATGTGATGAAGCGGGTGTGGATCGGACTGGCTATCGGGTTCATCGCGCTACTGGTCGGGGCGCCGGCCGGGCTCGCTCAAGAGAGGGGGCTCCTCGTTGACGCCGCCTGGCTCAAGGTGCGGCTGGCCGAGCCGAAGATCCGGATCGTGGACATGGTCACCGAACCCGGAGACTATCGGAAGGGGCACATTCCCGGGGCGGTCTATCTTCACGTCGACGACTCCCGGATCGGGGTGCCTGCGGGGGGATTCCGTCTGCCGAACGTGGAGGAAGGCGCGAAGCTCCTGGGAGGCCTGGGCATTACTCCCGAGACGCAGGTGGTCATCTACGATGACGCGGGCGGCCTCCACGCCTCGCGGCTCTTCTTCACGCTGGACGTCCTCGGCCACCGGAAGGCGGCGATCCTGAACGGGGGGATCCAGGCGTGGAAGCGCACCGGCCTTGCGCTCAGCAAGGAGATTCCGAAGATCGCCCCGACGGCCTACAAGCCCGCGATCCATCCCGAGCGCGTCGCGAGCGCCGAGTGGGTCCGGGATCGCCTGAAGGATCCCAAGGTAGCGCTCGTGGATGCACGCACTCCGGCCGAGTACCAGGGCAAGGACGTCTTCGCCAAGCGGGGCGGGCATATTCCTGGAGCCGTCAACATTGAATGGCGTCGGAACCTCAGGCCGGACTGGACCTTCAAGCCGCTGGACGAGCTCCGCGCGATGTACGTCGCGAAGGGCGCGACGCCGGATAAGACCGTCGTCACCTACTGCCAGACTCACCACCGCGCGGCTCACACGTACTTCGTCCTCCGCCTGCTGGGCTACCCGAACCTGGTGGGCTACGACCGCTCCTGGGTGGAGTGGGGGAACCGGGACGATCTTCCCGTCGAAAAGTGAGCGCACCGAAGGTATAATGAGGCGTCATGGGGATTCTCACGGACAGAGACCGCGAGGCGGTGAAGAGGGAGTTCGAGAAGCTCACCGGCCCGGTGAAGGTCATCGTGTTCTCCCAGGAGCTCGGCTCCGAGACCTGCCAGCAGACCGAGTGGCTCGTGAAGGAGGTCGCCGAGCTCACCGACAAGGCCTCGGTGGAGGTGCTGAACCTGATCCTGGACCGGGAGAAGGCCGAGGCCTACGGCGTGGACCGGGTCCCCGCGGTGGTGGTCGAAGGAGCGAAGGACTACGGCATCCGATTTTTCGGCATCCCGGCGGGCTACGAGTTCACCAACCTCATCGACGCCATGGTCGTGGCCTCCACCGGCACGCCGGCCCTCTCCGAGGAGACCCGCGCCGCGCTCGGGGGCCTCACGTCGCCGGTCCACATCAAGGTCTTCACGACCCCCACCTGACCCTACTGCCCCCGGGCCGTGCGCCTGGCTCAGCACATGGCGGTGGCGTCGGACCAGGTCCGCGCCGACTGCATCGAGGCCAACGAGTTTCCCGAGTGGAGCCAGCAGTACCGGGTGATGGCGGTGCCCAAAGTGGTGATCAACGACCGGGTGCAGTTCGAGGGCGCCCTCCCCGAGCGGGATTTTCTGAGCGCCGTGCTCCGGGCCGTCAACGGCGGAGGGACGTGAGGCCGCTCGCCCTGCTGGGCCTGACGTCGGTCTTCCTGGCGGCGTCGCTTCCCGTCGCCGCGGCTGACCGGCCTCTGGGTGTTGGCGACAAAGCCCCGGATTTCACCCTGTCGGATCAGCGCGGCAAGCCCGTGCGCCTGTCGGATCTCCTCGCCGCGCGCCGGCACGTCGTCCTGGCCTTTTATGTCAAGGCCTTCACGTCCGGCTGAATTCGCGAGTTCACCTGGTTCAGGGATGAAAAGGCGAAGTTCGACGAGCAGGATGTGGAGATCGTGGGCATCTCCACGGATCTCCCCGAGAGGAACCGAGCCTGGGCGGAGGATCTCAAGCTGCCCTTCCGGCTCCTGAGCGACCTCTCCCCCAACGGGAAGATCGGGCGCCTCTACGGGGTCTGGGACGACCTCTGGGGACTGGAGCGCCGCGCCACGTTTCTCGTGGACAAGCAGGGGATCATTCGGCACGTGTCACTGCAATCGCTCGCGCTGGACGGGCGAGACATTCTCGAAGCCCTGGCAAAGCTCAAGCGGGCGCGCCAATGAGCGCGGCGACCGATCTCCTCTTCGCCTATGGCACGCTGATGCGTGGGCTGCCCCTCCACCACCTGATCGAAGGGCGGGCCGAGTTCGTGGCAACTGGCAGCATCGGCGGCCGCCTGGTGGATCTGGGAGGCTATCCGGGCGCGCTCCCCGGCGGGTCGGGGACGATTCGCGGGGAGGTGTACCGGCTCCCGTCGGCGGGCCTCCTGACTGCGCTGGACTCGGCGGAGGGGCCCGAGTTTCCCCGCGGCCTGACCCCGGTCCGCCTCGACGACGGGCGCGAGGCGCGGGCGTGGACTTACTGGTTCAAGGGTTCCGTCAACGGGGCGGTCCCGATTCCGCATGGTGACTACCGCAGTCACGTGACTGCAAGGGAGACAGAGCGATGATCGCGCAAAGTCCCGCCGAGCTGATCAAGGCCGACCACGAGCACTTGATCCATTCGCTCCACCATCCCATGGACCACTCCGAGCCCATGATCTTCGTGAAGGGGCGGGGCGCCGTGATCACCGACGTGCAGGGGCGCGAGTATCTCGACGGCCTGTCCGGCCTCTGGAACACCAACGTGGGGCACGGCCGGGCGGAGCTCGCCCAGGCCGCGGAAGCCCAGATGAAGGAGCTCGCCTACTATTCGACGTACGCGGGGATGTCCAACATCCCGGCCATCACGCTGGCGGACCGGCTGATCGGCCTGGCCTACAAGAACATGCAGGCGGTCTTTTTCACCTGCGGCGGCGCCGAGGCCAATGAGTCGGCCTTCAAGACCGTGCGCTTCTACTGGAAGGCCAAGGGCAAGCCCGACAAGGTGAAGATCATCGCCCGGCGCGAGGCCTACCACGGCGTGACGCTCCAGGCGATGAGCGCCACCGGGATCGCCCCGTACTGGAAGATGTTCGAGCCGCGTGTGCCGGGGTTCCTCCACATCCAGCCCCCGTACGCGTACCGCTTCCAGGGGGCGAAGCCTGGCGAGACGGTCGGTCAGGCCGCAGCCCGAGAATTGGAGGAGGCGATCCTCCGCGAGGGGCCGGACACCGTGGCGGCGTTCATCGCCGAGCCCATCATCGGCGGCGGGGGCGTGATCGTGCCGCCTGACGATTACTTTCCGCGGATCCGCGAGATCTGCACAAAGCACCAGGTTCTCTTCATTGCCGACGAAGTCATCACCGGCTTCTGCCGGACCGGCCACTGGTTCGCCCTCACCCACTGGGGCGTCGAGCCTGACATCATGTCCTTCGCCAAGGGCGTCAGCTCCGGGTATCTGCCGCTCGGCGGGATCATGGTCTCGCGCGAGATCAAGGATGCCATGGACTCGGTCGCGCCCGAGAACCGCTGGATGCACGCCTTTACCTACTCGGGCCACCCGACCTGCTGCGCCGTGGGGCTCAAGAACATCGAGATCATGGAGCGCGAGCGCCTCTGGGAGAACGCCGCGAAGATGGGCACGCGCCTGTACGAAGGGCTCACGCAGGCCTTCGGGAGTCACCCGCACGCGGGGGACATCCGGGGCGGGAAGGGGCTCCTGGCCGCCGTGGAGCTGGTGGCGGACAAGGGGACGAAGGCGACGTTCCCCGGCGACCAGAAGGTGGGCCCACGGGTCCAGGCCGAGATGGTCAAGCGCGGCGTCGTGACGCGGACCCGCGGGGAGTCCGTCTTCTTCGCTCCACCCTTGATCGTGACCGAGACCCAGGTGGACCGGCTGATTTCCGTCGCGCGGGACGCCGTGAAAGCCGTGCTCGGCGTCTAGCTACGGTCGGAGGTACACTGAAGGGGACCATGGCAGCGTCGGTCACCCTGGAGCAGGTCCTTTCCCGGCTCGCCCGCGAGGGAGAGCTCTATGAGCGCCTTCCCGAGGGGCGCGTTCGCTGCTACGCCTGCGGCCACCGCTGCCTGATCCTCCCCGGCCAGAAAGGGATCTGCAAGGTCCGCTGGAACGAGGACGGCCGCCTCATGGTCCCCACCGGCTACGTGGCGGCCCTCCAGCTCGACCCGATCGAGAAGAAGCCCTTCTTCCACGCCTACCCCGGCGCCCGCGCGCTCTCCTTCGGCATGCTCGGTTGTGACTATCACTGCGGCTTCTGTCAAAACTGGCTGACGTCGCAGGCCCTTCGCGATTCCGCGGCTGGCGTGCCCCCACAAGAGGTGACTCCGAAGCAGATCGTCGATCTGGCGCTCCGCCACCGTGCGAAGATCCTCACCTCCACCTACAACGAGCCCCTGATCACGAGTGAGTGGGCGGTGGAGGTCTTCAGGGAGGGGAAGGCGCGGGGCCTCGTCTGCTCCTACGTCTCCAACGGCAACGTTACCCCCGAGGTGCTGGACTACATCCGCCCCTGGGTCGATCTCTACAAGGTGGACCTCAAGGGGTTCGACGACAAGCACTACCGAAAGCTTGGGGGCGTCCTCAAGGTCGTCCTCGATGGGATCCAACTTCTGCACGAGAAGGGCTTCTGGGTTGAGGTTGTCACGCTGGTGATTCCCGGCTTCAACGACTCGAATGAGGAATTGCGGGAGATCGCCCAGTTCCTGGGGTCGGTCTCGCCCGACATCCCGTGGCACGTGACCGCGTTCCACCAGGACTACAAGATGACCGATCCGCCGAACACGGTCGCGAGCACGTTGATCCGCGCGGCTGAGATCGGCGTCGCCGAGGGGCTCCGGTACGTCTATGCCGGCAACCTGCCGGGGCACGTGGGGCCCTTCGAGAACACCTACTGCCCGTCCTGCAAGAGCGTGCTGGTGGAGCGAATGGGCTACAGGATTCTGAGGGACGTCCTGACCCCCACCCGGGGGGTCTGCCCGTCCTGTTCGTCAAAGATCCCGGGGGTTTGGGGCTAGAAAATTTTTTGGCTTGAACTACTCATCGTGTGTATAGTATGAATGCACTGATCCATCATGGACCGTCACCAGCGATTGGCCATCCTCGCCGAGGCCGCCGCCGACGACCGGGAGCACGGACTTGCGAAGGGCCGGCCGGGGGATCCCGTGGGGATCACGAAGGTCCGGCTCCCCGGCGGCGGCTGCACCAACATCATGCGCATCATGCAGACCAACGCGTGCTCGCTCGCGTGCGGCTATTGCCCCACCTTCTGCGGCGGGAAGGTGAAGCGCACGGCGCTTGGGCCCGAAGAGGTGGCGACGACCTTCATGGAGGCCCACCGGGCGGGGCTCGCCCAGGGGCTCTTCCTCACCTCGGGAGTGCCGGGCAAGCCCGTGCGCGCCATGGACCGGATGCTTGCCGCGGTCGAGACTCTGCGGCGCAAGGAGGGATACCGGGGGTACGTCCACGTCAAACTCCTGCCGGGCGCCGAGGCGGCCCAGGTCGAAGCCGCCGCGCAGCTCGCCAACCGGGTCTCGATCAACCTGGAGGGGCCGGCGGATTCTTACGTCCGGCGGCTCGCCCGGGACAAGGACTTCAGCGGCGATCTCCTTCCTAAGCTCGAAATGGCTGGGCGTCTTCTCCGCGACGGCCCCCAGCGGGGATCCACCACGACCCAGTTCGTCGTCGGTCCGGCGGGGGAGAAGGACCGCGAGATCCTCGGCCTCGTGGCGCGCCTCGAGCGCCAGCGGCTCCTCCACCACGCCCACTTCAGCGCCTTCCAGCCGGTGGTCGGAACGCCCATGGAGGGCGAGCCATCCACGCCGGCGACGCGCGAGTTCAGGCTCTATCAGGCCGAGCACCTCCTCCGCCAGTACGGCTTTGACTTCGAGGAGCTCCCGTTTGACGTCGACGGTAACCTGCCACTGGACCACGATCCCAAGACCGCGTGGGCCCTCCGCCACGTGGAGCAGTTCCCCCTGGAGGTCGGCCGGGCCCCATACGAGCTCCTGCTCCGGGTGCCGGGCGTCGGGCCGAAGGCGGCGCTGACCCTGGTCCGCGAGCGACGGCGGAGCGTCTTCCGCGGGCCGGAAGATCTGCGGCGCATCGGCGTGGACACCGTGCGCGCCGGCTACTTCTTGGCGCTTCGCGGCCGGCGCCTGTCTCCGAGGCTCCCCGCCCACCAGCTCCGCCTCCTCCCCCACGGCCGTCATCTGACCCAGGCCGCCTGGAAGACCCCCGTCCCTCCCTGCGCCTTCCGGTGATCCTTGACACCGCACCTTGACATTGTGTCCACAAACGAGAACAATGTGTCCACATAGGAGAAACGCATGGCTGCGGTGGGGATCAGGGAGCTGAAGAATCAGCTGAGCCGGTACCTCAAACGCGTAAGAGCCGGGGAACGGCTGATGGTTACGGAGCGGGGGAAGCCGGTTGCCGTCATCGCACCTCCTTCCGTCACCCGTAGGGACCGACGCATCGAGGCCTTGCTCCGGGAAGGGATGGCCCGGTGGGAAGGGGGGAAACCGAGAGGGGCTCGGCGCCCCCCAAGAATCAAGGGGCCGTCGGTGGGTCGGGCGGTCATCGAGGGCCGGCGGTGAGGCTCTATCTGGACACGAGCGCCCTCGTCAAGCTGTATGTGGACGAAGAGGGCTCGCCCATCGTCCGAAACGCAGTCGATCAGGCGGAACTGATCGCCACTTCAATTCTGTCTTACGTCGAGGCGCGCGCGGCCTTCGTCAGGCGACGGCACGAGGGAGGGCTTTCAGCGGGAGAGTATCGGAGAATCATCCGGGATCTGGATTCGGACTGGGGTCGCTACATGGTCGTCGAGGTCACGGAATCGCTCGTTCGGGCGGCCGCCCGTCTCACGGAGGCTCATCGGTTGAAGGCCTATGACGCCGTGCACCTGGCTTCAGCGGCTGTGCTCCGCGGCCGGCTCGCTGAGCCTTTCGTCTTTGCCTCGTGGGACCTCTCCCTCGAAAGGACGGCGAAGAGAGAAGGGCTTACGTCGCTTCGGTCTCAACGAGAACGGCGGATGGCGCGCTGACCATGTCGGTGCTGGTCGGGAAGGTGGCGCTGGTGACGGGGGCCTCGAGCGGGATCGGGGCGGCCACGGCCAAGGCGCTGGCGCGGGAAGGCGTGCGCGTGGCGCTTTTGGCCCGCCGGGAGGAGCGGCTGGAGGAGGTCGCCGACGAGATTCGCCGCCTGCCCGGCCACGCGCTGGTCTGCCCCGCCGACGTGACGGACCCCGCAGCGGGCCGGACCGTAGTCGAGCGGGTGCTGGGTCAGTGGAAGCGGATCGACATCCTGGTGAACAACGCAGGCCAGGGGATCGCGGCGCCCTTCGAGGCCACCACGCCGGAGGAGCTCCGGGCGCTCATGGAGGTAAACCTGGTCGGCGTCCTCACCCTCACCCAGGCGGTCCTGCCGGGGATGCTCCAGCACGCCTCCGGCCACATCATCAACGTCAGCTCGGTGGCCGGTCGCCGGGGAGTCCCGCTGCGCTCGGCCTACAACGCGACGAAATTTGCGCTCGTCGGGATGTCGGAAGCGTTGCGTATGGAACTGAGCGGAACCGGCGTCCACGTGAGCATCGTCTATCCGATCGTCACGAAGACCGAGTTCCAAGCTGTCGAACCGAAGAAAGCCGAGCCGAAGCGTTACGGCCCGGTTCAGACGGCCGAGCAGGTGGCGAACGCCATCGTGCGGTGCGCGCGGCGCCCGCGCCCGGAAGTGTACCCGTACCCGCCTGCCCGCATCCTGGCCGTGCTCAGCGCCCTCGCCCCTGGCTTCGTGGACTGGATGATGGCGCGGCTCCTTCGCCGCTGACCTCAGCTGGCTCTTGAGGCGCGCGGCTTCACGCCGTGGAACATGAAGAAGAGCAGCAGGTCATAGACGATCTTCAGGCCGCCGCCCAGGACGAACGGCGCCGACAGGGCCACCGCCTGCATCACCCATCCCGTCACGGCCGGCGTCGTGGCCTGGGCGATGGTGCGCGCGAGGTTCGTGAGGCTCGAGGCGGCCTCACGTTCGTGGTCGTCAACGACGGACATGACGTAGGCCTGGCGGGTCGGAACGTCCATCTGGGAAAGCAGGTGGCGCGCCCAGAGCAGGGCGATCGCCAGACCCGCGGTCGGCGCCACAGCGATCGCCACAAGCAGCACGTTCGAGATCAGGTGGGTGAATACCGCCGTGTGGAGCAGGCCGAAGCGCCTGGCGATCCGCTCGGCCAGGAGGAATGACGCGGCGCTGAGGAGCTGGGTGACGAAGAAGACCCGGCCGAGCGTGTCCAGCCCGAGCCCGTAACGCGCGTGGAGGAAGTAGGCCACGAGCGACTGGAGCACGAATCCCCCGGCGAACGAGTCGAGCGCAAACAGCGCGGCCAGACGGTAGATGAGCGGCGCCGATGGAAGCTCGGTCGGGGCCTGGTTGCGACTGGCCGGTCGCGGGGCCGCCAGGCGCCCGTAGGCGAGGCACTGGAGGCCCGAGCCGATCAGGAACACGACGAAAAGCGGGCGGTAAGCCGGCACGAATCCGACCAGCGCGGCGCCGAGGGCGCCCGCGACGTAGCCAACGAGGTTGTAGAGGGACAGCGCCAGGGTGAGCCGGCGCGGCGCGACGCCGCGCGCGACCACGACCTGCTCGACGGCGAGGAACGGGCCGGTTTCTCCTCCGCCGACGGCGACGTTGCCGATCATCGCCGCGAGGATGACCAGCCATGGATTGAGAGTTAGGAGAAAAAGGCCCGCCGATAGGATCGAGAGTCCCCCAAGCCCCAGCAGGACGGTCTGCCCGCCGTAGCGCTCGGCGGGCCTGCGGACGGCCCACGTCAGCGCGGCGCTCCCGGCCAGTGTCAGCGTCAGCGCCACACCGATCCCCACGATCCTCAGCCCCAGCTCGCTCAGGTAGATCGGCAGGATGACGCCGAGAAAGCCGTAGCAGAACGTCCGGACCGTTTTCGCGACGAAGACGGCGATCATGCGCCAGGGTCTTTTACCGCCAGAAGGAAGAGGAGGGCCGTCGCCGCCATGAAGGCCGCGATTAGGCCGAAGGCGGGCGGGTAGGAGAGGGAGGCGATCAGGACGCCCGCCAGGATCGGCCCGGCCGCCTCGCCGCTGTCCCAGATCGTCCCGAAGACCCCCATCGCGGAGCCCATCCGGCCGGCCTTCACGAGGTCCGCTACCAGCGCCGTGGTGGAGGGGGTCACGATCGCCACGCCCAGGCCGAAGAGCGCCGAGACGGGAAACAGGAGCCAGAGCGAGGTCAGCGTCGGGATGAGGGGAAGCGTGGCGGCACAGAGGAGGAGGCCAGCCAGGATCATCGGCTTCCGGCCCAGGCGGTCGGAGAGCCGCCCCGAGAGCGGCTTGGCGAGCATGGTCGTCCCGAGCTGGGCGCCCATGACGAGGGCGATCTGGGCGTCGTTGAGTCCGATGCCCTTGCCATAGGTGGGGAAGAAGCCGAGGAAGGCGCCATAGCCCACGTAAAGGGCGGCTTCCAGCGCTGAGGCGACGAGCACGGCGCGGCTTCGGAGGACCTCTGCGATGCCGCTCCAGAATTCCGCGGAGCGCGCGCGGAGGGTGGCGCCCGTCGAACGCGGCGCTTCATCGGGCAGCCGGAGGACGATCAGGAGCGGCAGGAGGCCCAGCACGCCAACGGTCAGGTACGTCATCGGATAACTGGCGGTGTAGAAGAGGAGGAGACCCCCGACAAGCGGGCCCAGCGTGGAGCCGAGGTCTCCCGAGGCGGCGAACCAGCCGAGCCTCTCGCCGCGTCCCCGCTGAGAGAGATCCGCGACGAAGGCCGAGGCCACGGGGGAGAAGATCGCCGTGGCGAACCCGTGGAGGAAGCGGAGCGCCAGAAGGGCCCCGGGCGACTGAACGAAGGGATAGAGGAACGGGGGCGCCGCAAAGAAGGCGCAGCCCAGGAGCATCATGCGCTTGCGCCCCAGAACGTCGGAGAGCGCGCCCGCCGGGAGCTTGATGACTACGCCCGTCACCGTGGACGCCGCGACGATCACGCCGATCAGCTCCGGCGTGGCCCCGAGATCCTGGGCGAAGCGGGGAAGGACCGGGCTCCGGGCCATCTGGTAGCCGAACCGGGCCAGGAACCCCGCCAAGACAAGCGCAAGGAACGGGCTCAACCGGCTCTCTTCGGACTCTCCCAGTCGGCGAGCAGCCGTCGGAGACGAGCGACGATGGCATCGCGAGCCGCAGCGAAATCTGCGCTGACTGCCGGCACATCGTCCCACCGCTCGACGGCGAGGCCCGGAGGCGCCAGCCTGCTGAGGTCGCAGCCAAAGGAAACGACGTGAGAGGCGTTCGCTAGTTCCTCACGTGTCACCAGCCGGGGTCGGCGGCCGCGCACATCGATTCCGTCCCGGAGGAGCTCCTCGGTCACGTGGGGAGGAATGTCGGGATCCGGCTCGGTGCCTGCTGACGTGGCGTGCACGTCCAGCCCTCGTTCAGCGGCGAGCCGCCCAAAATACTCGGCGGCGATGAGGCTCTTGGCCGAGCCATGGAGGCAGACGAACACGACCGTGCGGGGCGTCTTCATCCGCGAAGGGAGAAAATCGCGATCCCCAGGAGCCCCGCCGCGATGATCACGGCAGGTTCGGGGACCTTGAACCGGGTGAGGATCGCGAGCGTCACAACCCCCATCAGCAGCGTCGGCAAGTCGAAGATCGCCCGGCGCGCCAGGACAAAGCACGCCCCGGCGATGGCGCCGGACGCGGCGGCGGTAACGCCCTTGACGAAGGTCTTCACCTGCGGGTTCTCGCTGAAGCGGTCGAACCACGGGTAGGGGATCACGACGAAGAAGTACACGGGGAGGAAGACGCCGACGGCGGCCAACAGCGCGCCCACCTGGCCCGCCACGAGATAGCCGATGAAGGCGACCGTGATCACGATGGGGCCCGGCGTGATCATGGCGACGGCGACGGCGTCCAGGAACTGCTTGTCGCTCAGCCAGCGGTACTCCTGGACGACGCCGCCGTAGAGAAACGGCACGATGGCGAGGCCGCTGCCGAACACGAACGCCCCCGCCTTCATGAAGAACCAGAGGATCTGCCCGAGGGTTCCGAGGGAAGCCGGGGCTGCCATGCCCGTGAGGAGGGAGACCGGCAGGGGGACAGCGGCCCAGAGTGACGTCCGGGCGCCCAGGAGGCCGCGAAGCCAGGCGGGCGGGGCCTCGATCAGCATGACCGCCACGCCGCAGAGGATGAAGAGGGTGGCGATCTCCGACTCCGTCCAGGCCGTGACGAGCGCCATCACCGCGAAGACGACCCAGAGGAGGCGGTCGGCGCCCATGGTGAGCCGGGTGAGCTTGTACGCCGCGCGCACGATGATGCCGATGACCGCGGCCCCCACGCCGTAAAACGCCGCCTGCATCCAGGTGAGCCCGCCGTAGCGGACGTAGAGCATGCTGATGCCGACGGTCATCAGGTAGGAGGGGAGGGTGAAGGCCAGCGCGACCAGCGTGGCGCCCGTAACTTTCGAGTGGACATAGCCCAGGCAGATGGCGAGCTGGGCGGCCAGCGGGCCTGGCGCCAGCTGGGAGAGGGCCAGGCCTTTCATGTAGTCGTCCTTGCTGAACCACTTCCGCTGCTCCACCAGATCGCGCTGCATGTAGCCCACGAGGGCCACCGGGCCTCCGAAGCCGAGGCTTCCCAGGTAGAGGAAGTACCGGACCAGCTCCCACAGGCTGGGCATGGGTCAGCTCCTCAGGCTCGCTCTCCAATGGTGGCGTAGAGGCCGTCGAAGAGGGTCAGGCCGTGGGCGAGGACCTCGTGGTCGTCCTTGAGGGCCGCCAGGAGCCCGCGGATCACCAGGTCGATGCCCCGCGCCTCGTCCCGCGGGAACTTCAGGTCGCGCAGGTCCACCTCATGCACGATCTCGGCCAGCTGCGCGAGCCGGCCATCGCGGAGCCCGCAGCGTTTGAGGATCGTCTCGAAGGTGCAGTCCTCTCCCTGATGGCCGAACTCGGCGCCGAGGGCGTCGAACGGGATTGCGTCGGCGGGAAACCTCTCCGGCGGCGAGAAGAGGAACTCGGCCTCCGGGTCGATGAAGCGCGTGATCAGCCAGGCCGAGGCGATCCGGTCCACGTGGGGCCGCGGCCGGGTGACCCATCGCC
>LDXP01000040.1 GCA_001443385.1 Candidatus Rokubacteria bacterium CSP1-6 | reverse complement strand
CCGTGGAAGGCCGCGTGACGATCGGCGCCGTCGCCCTATCGGTGTGACCGGGAGCGATGCTGATCTTCAAGGCGCTGGCCTGCGACTATGACGGCACGCTCGCGTCCGAGGACCGGCTCGGCCCGGACGCGCTCGCGGCCCTCGGGAAGGCCCGGGAGGCGGGACTGCGGCTCATCCTCGTCACGGGCCGGACGTTCTTCGAGCTGACGCGAGTCTGCGAGCGCCTCGACCTCTTCGACGGGGTGGTCGCGGAGAACGGGGGTGTCCTCTACTTTCCGGCGACAGCAGTGATCCGGGCGCTCGCGCCCCCGCCGCCGCCGCGGTTCCTGGCCGAGCTGGACCGCCGGGGCGTCAGCTACCAGCTCGGGCGCGTCATCGTCGGAACGGCGCGGAGCGCTGAGGCCGCGGTGCGCGCGGCGCTCGGCGAGGCCGGGGTGCACTTCGAGTTCGTCCAGAACCGCGCGGCCCTGATGGTCGTGCCTGCCGGCATCTCGAAGGGCAGCGGCGTCCGGCAGATGCTCCGCCTCTTGGGCCTGTCGTTCCACGACGTGCTGGCCCTCGGCGACGCGGAGAACGACCTCGATCTCTTCGACGCCTGCGGCTGGGCTGGCTGCCCGGCCAGCGCGGTGCCCGAGCTGATGCGCCGCGCCGACTGGAGCTTCCCCGGTGAGGACGGCGCGGCCATCGCTCGGGCGATCGTGGGACCGATCCTGAACGGCTTACTTCCTTTGGATCGCTCGACACGCCACCGCATCGATCTCGGCTGGGCGGCCGCGACTGGCGAGACGGTGAACATCCCCAGCCGCGGCATCAATGTCCTGGTCCATGGGGATCCGAGCTCCGGGAAATCCTGGCTCGCCGGCTCCCTCGTCGAGCGCCTGCGCGAGCGCCGCTACGCGGTGTGCGTCATCGATCCCGAGGGAGACTACGGCGAGCTGGCAGGGCTCCCCGGCGTCGGCCGGGCCGAGGGTCACGACGAGGCCGCCGTCGACGCGGCATTCCGCCACTTCGAGCGCAACCCAGCCGCTTGCGTGGTGATCGATCTCGCGCCCCTCGCTCACGCGCGGAAGGTGAAGATGATCGAGCGGTGTCTCCTCGCCGCCCGTGGCATGCGGCAGCAAATCGGGCTCCCGCATTGGATCGTGCTGGACGAAGCCCACTACTCGCTCCACCGCGACGGGGTCGCCGAGCGAGCCCTCGCCATCGAAAACAAGGGCTTCTGCCTCGTCACCTACAAGCCCAGTTGGATCCGGCCGTCTGCCATGCGCGCCATCGATGTTTTGATCGGCGGTCGCACGGCCGCCGCTCACGAGCTGGCCTTCCTCCGCTCCTTCCTGACTGCGGCCGGCGGCTGCAGCGAGGGCGTGATTCCCGCGCTGGCCGACCTTCCTCAGGGCGAGTTCCTGCTGATGAAGAAGGAGACCGGGAGCACCTGGCTGGCGAGCACGTTCACGGCCACCCCCCGGGCGATCCCGCACGTCCGCCACCTCAGGAAGTATGCCGATGCTGCGGTGCGCCCGGAGCACGCGTTTCTGTTCCGTTTGCCGGACGGGCGCCTGGTGGCGACGGCGGACAGCCTGAACGGCTTCCGGCGGATCGTGGCGACCGCCGCCGACGCCGTCGTCGCCCACCACGCCGGCCGCGGCGACTTCTCCCGGTGGATCCACGACGTCTTCTCCGACCGGGAGTTGGCGGGCCAGCTCCGCAAGGTCGAGCGACGGTGGGGACGGGGCGAGATCCCCGACCTCCGACAGGTCATCGATGAGGCGATCGCGGTGCGCTACTGGAGCGAGGAGTCATGAACGTGGAGCGTGCCCGGCGAGGTCAGCGCTGGCTGGAGCTCGCGGCGCCGGCGCTCCTCCTCCCGTTGATGGCGAATCCCCACGTGATCATCCCGAAGCCGCCGCACGACTGGGACCGGCCATGACCGGGCCGCCGGTCGTCGCCTATGCTCGCGATTCGTCAACGGCGTGGCCATGAAGCACGGCGAAGTGTCTCGGGATCTCTTCCCCGGCTACCCGATCCGTTCGACACGAACGGCGTGCACGCCGTGAGGTGGCCGGCTCCTTCGTTCCAGGCGCTCTACGACCGCCATCTCCCCGACTGGCGGCGCGACACGCTCTCGCTTCGGTACGCGATCGGGATCCCAGGTGCGGAGATGTGGGAAGCGCACCGGGACGCGAAGCGTGCGCTGCTGGAACACGTCCACCGGCACACGGGCACGCGGCTCGACGAGCACGTGCTGACGATCGGGTTCGCTCGGCGCGCGACGGCCTACAAGCGCGCCACCCTGCTGTTGATCTCGCCCGCGTCCTGCGCGCCGTGGAGATCCCCTACCTGATCGCCGACATCAATCGACGCGGGTGGGGCGGAGGAGCAGACGGCCGACCACGAGGCCCACGACGGCGGCGACCGCGGAGGCGGCCAGCACGCCCAGCGTCGCGACGCCGAGGTGTCCGGCATCGGGAAACGCCAGACCCGCGACGAAGATCGCCATCGTGAAGCCGATCCCCGCCACACACCCGACGAGGGTGACCCCCGTCCACGTCACCCCCGCAGGGAGCGTCGCGATGCCGAGGCGGATCGCGGCGACGCTCGCGAGGAGGATGCCGACCGGCTTGCCTATGACGAGGCCCGCGACGATGCCAAGCAGAAGGGAAGTGGAGTCGGGCCCACCCAGGTTCACGTCGCGGACGTTCACCCCGGCGTTTGCCAGGGCGAAGAGGGGCATGACCCCGAACGCGACCCAGGCGTGGAGGGCTGCCTCGATCCGGACGACGGGCGACAGCGCTTCCCGTCGCGCCTCGCCCAGATCGGCAAGGGGCGCGATCAGCTCGCGCGCATCGTGTCCGCGATCGACCTGCCCGCGGACACGCTCGATCGCCGCCTGGGCCGCAGATAAGAAGCCATGCGCTCCGAACCACGGGCGAACGGGTGTGAGCAGGCCGAGGACAACTCCCGCGATCGTCGGGTGGATACCTCCCCACAACATGCCGGCCCAGATGATCGCGCCCGGAGGGACGTAGGCGAGGGGGAGACGCACGCCAATCCTCTGGAGCACGACGACGAGGGCGACCCCGCCGCCGGCCAGTGCGAGCCCCGCCCACACGACACCCGTGGAGTAGAAGAGGGCGATGACCACGATCGCCCCGATGTCGTCGATGATCGCTACCGCCAGGAGCAGGACGCGGATCGAGGCCGGGACCCTACGGCCCAGCAGGGCAAGGACGCCAACGGCGAAGGCGATGTCCGTGGCCATTGGCACGGCCCAGCCGTCGCGCGCAGGCCGCTCCGGGTTCAGCAGGAGATAGATCACCGCGGGCATCACCATGCCCCCGAGGGCCGCGGCAACCGGCAGAGCCGCGCGCCTCGGCTCGGAAAGCTCCCCTTCATGGATCTCGCGCCGGATCTCCAGGCCGACGACGAAGAAGAACACGACCATCAGTCCGTCGTTGATCAAGAAGCGGATCGAGTGCGTAAAGGTGAAGCTCCCCACGCCGATCGAAACGGGCGCCTGCCACAGGCGCTCGTAGAGATGGCCCCAGGGCGAGTTCGCCCAGACGAGCGCCGCGACGGCCGCCACGAGAAGTACGATGCCGCTGGCGGCCTGGATGTGAAGGAAGCGTTCGATCGGTTTGATGATGTGCTCGGCGAGGCGCCGGGCGGGCTGCCAAGCCTCGGGCGGCGCGGGGGATCGGGGGGAGAGCCGGGCAGTAGGATCTTGGGCTTCCGGCATCGGCTTCGAGATTACCACGGCCGCTCTCGTGCCAGGAAGCCCGCCGTCGTCCACGCGCACGAGGCGACCCGGCCGGTGGCCAACACGATCGCGGGTAAGGCACGCACGTGCCGCCCGGGAGCGTCGCCGAGTGGATCCTGCGCTCGGCCCTCTGCGACGTGGTGATCGGGCGGCCCGGGCGGTTCACATTCGCGTTACCATGAGCTGGTGCCCCTGAGCCCTCGACGTGCTCGTGCTGCTCGGGACGAACGAGCAGTTAGAACGCGCGCTCCGGATCCTCGACAGGGGGTGAAGGGCGTCCCGGGCGCGGTCCGCCTCTGAGGCGGGGATGCCCCATGTGGGGCCTGCCCTCCGGCTTCTTGCTCGCTAAGCGCTTGAATCCTGGATTCTCGGACCTGGCACCACCGTTGCAGTTCGGCTAAGATCATGCCCGTGATCGACGACCGGCGCACGATTCGAGGGCACGGCCGGCGCTGGTGGCGCCGGCCCGCCACAGTGCTCCTCGCGGTTCTCGCGCTGCTTGGTTTGCCGGGCGTGCTGCCCGCGGGGGAGCCGCCGCCGCCCCGAGGCACGCAACAGGTGGTCTTCGTCGCGCGAATCGAGGGGGTCATCGATCTTGGGCTTGCCCCGTTCGTCGAGCGCGTGCTCGAGGAGGCGGCGACGGCGGGCGCCGCCGCGGTGATCCTTGAGATCAACACCTTTGGCGGGCGCGTGGACGCCGCCGTCCTCATCCGCGACGCGCTGCTGCGCGCCCGCGTGCGCACCGTGGCCTTCGTCAACAAGCGAGCGATCTCCGCCGGCGCCCTCATCAGCCTGGCGGCGGAGACGATCGCGATGGCGGACGGCGGCACGATCGGGGCGGCGACGCCGGTGGAGATCGGACTGCCGGGCGCGCCGGCGCAGCCCGTGGCGGAGAAGACCGTGTCGTACATGCGCAAGGAGTTTCGCGCCACGGCCGAGAGTCGGAAGCGGCCGCCGTTGCTCGCCGAGGCGATGGTGGACGCGGACGTGGAGATCCCGGGCCTCAGCGACAAGGGCAAGCTCCTCACGCTCACGACCGAAGAGGCCCTGAAGCACGGGGTCGCGGATTTCCGCGCGGACAACATCACCGCGGTCCTGGCGACTCTGGGCCTCGCGGACGCGGAGATCCGCCGGGCCACACAGACGTGGGCCGAGACGCTGGTGCGCTTTCTGACGCACCCGCTGGTCAGCTCGCTCCTGATGACGATCGGCATCCTCGGGATCATCGTGGAGCTCCGGACTCCCGGCTTCGGCGTGCCCGGCGCGCTCGGCATCACGAGCCTCGCGCTCTTCTTCTGGGGGCACTGGCTCGTCCGACTGGCCGGCTGGGAGGAATTGCTGCTCGTCGGCGCCGGCGTGATCCTCCTCGCCGTCGAGCTGTTCGTCACGCCGGGCTTCGGGATCACCGGGATCGTCGGTCTGGCCGCCCTCCTCGGCGGCCTGGGGCTCAGCCTCGTCGGCGCCGGGGCGACCTGGGAGGTCATCATCACCGCGATCGGCCAGGTCGCAGTGTCGCTGCTGCTGGCGCTCGCGGTGTCCCTGGCCATGCTGCGCTTCCTCCCGCGCTTGCCGTTCGGTCGCCGGCTCGTCCTGGAGACCGAGCTGACGGCGCAGGAGGGCTTTGCGTCCGCGCCGGAGACGGACCGCGCCTGGCTGGGCAAGCGCGGCACGGCCGCCTCGACCTTGCGGCCGGCCGGGATCGCCGACATCGAGGGGGAGCGGGTGGACGTCGTGTCCGACGGGGAATTCATCGACGAGGGTGAGCCGATCACGGTGGTCCGGGTCGATGGCAACCGGATCGTCGTGCGGCGGCTCCGCGGAAAGGACTGAGCCATGGTCGGCATCGAAACTGGCGTGTTCGGAGCGGTCGCTCTCCTGCTTCTGGTCGTCGCGGCGCTCGCGGTTCTCCTCTACCTGATCCCCGTCCGGCTGTGGATCGCCGCCTTCGCCTCGGGCGCGTACGTCGGCCTCTTCACGCTCGTGGGGATGCGCTTGCGGCGGGTGCCCCCGGGCACGATCGTCACAGCGCGCATCAGCGCGGTGAAGGCCGGGTTGGACATCCCCGTCAACGATCTGGAGGCGCACTACCTGGCCGGCGGGAACGTCGTCAACGTCGTGATCGCCATGATCTCGGCGGACAAGGCGAACATCGTCATGCCGTTCAAGCGGGCCGCGGCCATCGATCTAGCCGGGCGTGACGTGCTGGCGGCGGTGAAGATGTCGGTGATCCCCAAGGTGATCGAGACCCCGCGCATCGCGGCCGTGGCCAAGGACGGCATCCAGCTCATCGCCGTCTCGCGGGTGACCGTGCGCACCAACATCGACCGGCTGGTCGGGGGCGCCGGCGAGGAGACGGTCATCGCGCGGGTCGGCGAGGGCATGGTCAGCACCATCGGCTCGGCCAAGACCCACAAGGACGTGCTGGAGAACCCGGATCACATCTCCAAGCACGTCCTCTCCAAGGGGCTGGACGCGGGGACCGCCTACGAGATCCTGTCCATCGACATCGCCGACGTGGACGTGGGCGAGAACATCGGCGCCAAGCTCCAGATCGACCAGGCCAACGCCGACAAGCAGATCGCCCAGGCCAAGGCGGAGGAGCGGCGGGCCATGGCCGTCGCGCTCGAGCAGGAGATGCGGGCGCGCGTCGTCGAGGCCGAGGCCGAGGTGCCGCGGGCCATGGCCGAGGCCTTCCGGCAGGGGAACCTCGGGATCATGGACTACTACCGGATGAAGAACGTCCAGGCCGACACGGAAATGCGCGAGTCGATCGCGGCTGCCCCCGAGGAGCCCCCCGCGACCCCGAAGAAGTAGGGCGCCGGCGATGACCCGGGAGCAGATCCTTCTCATCGCGGTGTTGGTCCTGGTGCCTCTGCTCAACTTCCTCGTGCGCCGAGCGAGGAGGCATCTCGAGGGCCAGGCGCGTCCGGGCGTCGAGCCGGAACCGGCCAAGGCGGTGCCGCCCGCGCGAGCCGTACCGGCGCGGCTCGTGGGAAAACGCGGCGAACCTCGCGATATCCGGCCGATCTCCCGGTTGATACCGCCAACGCCTCCGCCCGAGCGCCGCCGCCGCCCGCGCCGGCGCGTCTTCAGTCGAAGCGATGCCCGGCGAGGATTCGTGCTCATGACCGTCCTCGGGCCCTGCCGTGGTCTGAGTCCACTCGAGCCGGGCGGAGGACGATCGGGTGGTGCCGTTGAGCGGCGGATAGATGTGCGGAGGACGCGCTGACGGAGAAGAGGGAGGAATGAACCATGCGCAGCGGGAGCCTGTGGAGCGGGAAAGCTGCTGTACGAGCGGTACTGCGCATCCTGCCACGGCCTCCGAATACCTCCACACTATCCAGGCGGAGCCCGCGCGGCGCTGAGGGCGGGCCGTCCGAGGCGGGACACCGACAGGGAGGGAGGCGATGACGGGAAGCGAGAAGGCGTGGGCGCCCGGATTCGATGCGCTCCTGCCGCCCGAGATGGCGAGGAAGGCAGAGGAGATTGGGGTCAGGAAGGCCTCGCTCGACGACCTCAGCATGTTTGCCCTGGCGGTGCTCGCCGGGGCGTTCATCGCCCTCGGGGCCGTGTTCGCGACCGTCGCGCTGGCCGGCGCGGGAACCGCCCCGTGGGGCGCCGTGCGCGTGCTGGCGGGGGTCGTCTTCAGCCTGGGGCTCATTCTCGTCGTCGTCGGCGGCGCGGAGCTCTTCACCGGGAACACCATGATCATCATGGCCTGGGCGAGCGGCCGGGTCTCCACGCGGACCCTGCTGCGGAACTGGGCCGTCGTTTACCTCGGGAACTTCCACGGGGCCGCGGCCACGGCGCTCCTGGTGCTCCTTGGAGGGGCCCATCAGTTCGGCGGCGGTGCCTTCGGGGCGGCGGCCGTGGGGATCGCCCATGCCAAGCTCCAGCTCGGCTTCGTGCAGGCCGTCGCCCTCGGGGTCCTCTGCAACGCGCTCGTCTGCCTGGCGGTGTGGCTCACGCTCAGCGCCCGCACGACGGCGGACAAGATCCTCGCGATCGTTCCCCCGATCAGCGCCTTCGTGGCGGCGGGCTTTGAGCACTCCATCGCCAACATGTACTTCGTCCCGCTCGGCCTGTTCATCGCGGCGTTCGATCCCGGCTTCGTCGCGGCCAGGGGGCTCGAGCTCCAGGCCCAGGGCCTGTCCTGGTGGGGCTTCGCCGTCCGCAATCTGCTGCCGGTGACGCTGGGGAACATCGTCGGGGGCGCGGGGCTGGTCGGCGCCGTCTACTGGTTCGTCTACCTGCGGCCGGGTCGCCGGGAGTGAGGCATGGCGCGGGAGCAGTGGTCGTCGGGGCCCGGCTTCGTCCTCGCGAGCATCGGCTCGGCGGTGGGCATCGGGAACATCTGGCGCTTCCCGTACATGGTCGGGGTCAACGGGGGCGGGGCGTTCCTGATCCCCTACCTGATCGCGCTCTTCCTCTTCGGCCTGCCGCTCCTGATCCTCGAGCTCGCGCTGGGCCGGCACTTCCGGACGTCGGTGGTCCCGGCGTTCGGTACGCGGGGGCGGCCGTTCCGGCTGGCGGGCTTCGTCCTGGTTTTCATCCTGACCATGATCCTCTCCTACTACCTGGTGGTGACCGGCTGGACCCTGGCCTACTTCGCGGCCTTCGCGCGCGGCGAGCCCCTCTCGTTCACGGAGTTCACCGGCTCCTACTCCCCCCTGCTGTTCTTCGCCCTCTCGGCGGGGATCGCCTACGGGGTGGTGCGGAGTGGCGTCAGCCGCGGCATCGAGCGCCTGTCCTGGTGGCTCATGCCGCTGCTGTTCGCGCTGCTGGCCCTCCTCGTCGCCTCGGCGCTCGCCCTGCCGGGCGCGGCTCGCGGCCTCGCCTTCTATCTCACCCCAGACTTCTCACGTCTGTCCGACCCCCTCGTGTGGCTGGCGGCGTTCGGCCAGGCGTTCTTCTCGCTGGGCGTGGGGACGGGTATCATGCTCACCTATGGGAGCTACCTGGGCGGGGGCCGGCTCGTGCGGAACGCGCTCGTGATCGCCGCGGCGGACCTGCTGGTGGCCCTGCTGGCCGGCTTCATGGTGTTCCCGATCGTATTCTCCTTCGGTCTGGATCCGGCCGCCGGTGTCCAGTTGGCCTTCGTGACCCTGCCGGCGGTCTTCGCCGAGATGCGCTTCGGGGGCGTGCTGGGCGCCGCGTTCTTCCTGCTCCTGTTCGCGGCGGCCCTGACCTCCGCGGTCTCCATGCTGGAGGTGCCGGTAGCGACGTTGATCGACGCCTGGGGGATGGCGCGGGGGCGGGCGGCCGGCGTCGCCGGGGGCGCCGTCGTGCTGCTGGGGCTGCCCTCGGCCCTGAGCTACACGGCGCTCCGGGTGGAGCTGTTCGGCGCCCGGCTGCTGGACCTCAAGGACTTCGCGTTCGGAACGGTGGGCATGGTGGTGGCGGGCGTGATTCTGAGCGTCAGCGCAGGATGGTTTTTCGACACGCGGGCGGTGCTGGAGCACCTGCGGCTCGGCCCGGCGTGGCGGCGGGCGTTTCTCGCGCTCGTCAGGTACTTCATCCCGCTGGCCCTGTCCGCGAACCTCGTGGCGCGGCTGGCCGGGCGCGGGTAGGGGGTGGACACATGCGGAAGCAGGTCGAGGAGCGGACGGTGCGGGAGGTGATGACGCCGACGCCCGTCGCGGTGCGGCCGAGCACGACCGTCGGAGAGCTCAAGGCGCTCTTCGAGGCACACGACTTCAACGCGTTCCCCGTCGTGGACGAGGCGGGCGCCCTCTGCGGGATGGTGAGCAAGCTGGATTTCCTCCGGATGTTCCGCCCGGCCCGCCGTCGGTGGCTCCCGGACCTCCGCGCGGTGTGGGCGGAGCGCGTGGGGGACATCATGAGCGCCGGCCTCATCGCGGTGGAGCCGGGGGACCCGGTCGTGGTGGCGGTAGACCTGATGGTGGAGACCAAGCTCCGGACGCTCCCCGTCGTGGAGCGGCGCGGCGGCAAGCCCGTGCTCGTCGGCATCGTGAGCCGGAAGGACCTGCTCCGGTGTCTCACAATCGAGGAGGATCGGGGACACGCGTGAAGGCCCTCGCCTTGGGTCTTCTCACTGGGAACGGGCCGCTGGTCCCCCTGCTCGCGCTCGTTGGGGCGGGGGCCATCGTCTTCATGCTTGGCTCGCGGCTGGCGCGCCACGCCGACAGGATCGCGACACAGACGGGCCTCGGCGGGCTCTGGATCGGGTCCGTGCTGCTCGCCGCGAGCACGTCGCTTCCGGAGGTCCTGACCGACATCAACGCCGCCGTGCTCGATGCGCCGGACATCGGTGTCGGCGATCTCCTCGGTTCGACGCTCGCCAACATGCTGATCCTTGCGGCCCTGGACATCGTGTTCGCCCGTCGGCGAATTCTGAGCCAGGTGGCGGTCGGGCACACTCTCCTCGGGCTCCTGGGGATTCTGCTGACGGCGATGGCGGGCGTGGCGATCGTAACCGGGGGGTGGGGCCGGGTCGGCCACATCGGGATCGAGACCATCGCGATCGCGGTCGCCTACCTGGGAGGGATGCGGCTCCTCTATGGAACGGTCGCCGTGCGGGGGCTATCGGCCGAACGGTGGAGGCCGGAGGGTTGGCGGGCAGATGGGTTGCGGGGGGCGGCCGCGGGTTTTTCCCTTGCGACGCTCGGACTGGCTGGGGTGACGCCCTTGCTGGTGCTCTCCGCAGAAGCCCTCTCGCTGGAGTCGGGCCTCAGCCACGCGTTCGTGGGGACGCTGTTGGTCGGGCTCACAACCTCGTTTCCGGAGATGGCTGCGACGGTGTCGGCCGTTCGGCTCGGGGCCTTGGACCTGGCGGTCGGAAACATCTTCGGGAGCAACGCCTTCAACATGCTCGTGCTGCTCGTCATGGACGCCGCGTACGTGCGCGGCCCGTTGCTCTCCGTGGTCGCCGGGGATCACCTGCTGACGGTCCTGCTGGCGATCACTTGCCTCGCCCTCGGGATCACGGCTATTCTGTCCCGGACCCAGCGGCGCCCGGGCCCCGCGATCCTCGAGAGCGGGCTGATCGTGGCGACGTACGTCCTCGGAGCGTGGCTGCTTTACCGTCAGAGGAGGCCGTGAAGGCGGACATCTCGAGCGGACAGCGGTGGGTCCAGCTGGGGGCGCTGGCGCTCCTCATCGCGCTGGCTCTCGCGGTCCTACGTCCGTTCCTGGTCCCCGTGGCGTGGTCCGCGATCCTGGCCTACGCGACCTGGCCGCTCTTCCGGCGGGTGGAGCGCGGCTTCAAGGGGCGCACCGGGTGGGCGGCGCTGGCCATGACGGTCCTCATGGTGCTGGTGTTCGTCGGCCCGGCGGTGACCGTGTCGCTGGCCCTGGCGTCGGAGGTCCAGCAGGCCTTTCAGGATCTCAAGGCGTGGGCCGCCGCGGGGCAGCGGCCGCCCCTGCCCGAGTGGGCGAGGCAGATCCCGTGGATCGGGCCCCTGCTGGCCGAGCGGGTGGAGGCTGTGCTGGCGGACCCTGCAGCTCTGCGAGGGTGGGTGAGCGGCCAGGCGGGCCCGTGGGCGCAGAGCATCGCGGGGATGGTGGGCGGCCTGGCGCGGAACCTGGCCGGAGCGGGCGTGGCCCTGCTGAGCCTCTTCTTTCTCTATCGCCACGGGGACGCGCTCCTCCCCCAGTTCCGGCGGGTGGCGCGGCGGCTCGCCGGCGAGCGCGTGCACGCCATGTTCGGCCCGCTGGGGGAGACGGTGCGCGCGGTCATGTACGGGATGCTCCTCACCGCCCTCGCCCAGGGGGGGCTGGCGATGCTGGGGTACTGGGCGGCCGGGCTCAGCGCCCCCGCGCTGCTCGGGGCCGCCACCACGCTCTTGGCGCTGATTCCCTTCGGCGCGCCGATGGTGTATGTGCCGGCCAGCGCCTGGCTCTTCGCCCAGGGGCGCCCGCTGGCTGGCCTGCTCCTCCTGGGATGGGGGGTGCTCGTGGTCAGCACGGTGGACAACGTGATCCGCACCTGGTTCATCAGCGGCGCCACGCGTGTCCCCTTCCTCCTGGTGTTCTTCGGCGTGCTTGGGGGCCTTGCCGCCTTCGGGTCCCTCGGGCTCTTCGTCGGCCCTGTCGTGATCTCGCTGCTCCTGGTAGTATGGCGGGAATGGACGGAGGTCGAACCGTGAGCGGGCGCGCGGCAAGTCGAAAACCTCGCGGCACGTTCGTCTCCGGCCCCCTCCTGCTCCAGGACGCGGCGCTGTTCACCGATCTCTACGAGATCGCGATGGCCGCGTCGTACCTCCGGGAGGGGATGAACGGCCTCGCCACGTTCAGCCTCTTCGCGCGGAAGCTGCCGAAGGAGCGCTCCTTCCTGATCGCCGCCGGCCTCGAGGACGTCTTGAACTATCTCCGCGACTTCCGCGTCTCCAGGGCCGCCATCCGGTACCTCTCCTCCCTCGGGCGCTTCGATGCCGACTTCCTCGATTTCCTGGGGGACCTCCGCTTCACGGGCGAGGTCCGCGCCGTTCCCGAAGGCACGGTCGTCTTCCAGGACGAGCCGCTGGTCGAGGTCACCGCCCCGATCATCGAGGCCCAGATCGTCGAGACGGCCGTCCTCAATCTCATCCACTTCCAGACGCTCCTCACGAGCAAGGCCGTCCGCTCGGTCCTCGCCGCCCGCGGGCGCCCCGTGGTCGAGTTCGGACTCAGGCGCACCCACGGTATCGACGCGGGGATGAAGGCGGCCCGGTGCGCGTTCATCGCCGGCGCCCCCATGAGCAGCAACGTCCTGGCCGGTCTCTACTACGGCATCCCGCCCACGGGGACGATGGCCCACTCGTACGTCTCGGCCTTCCCTCACGAGATCGACGCCTTCCGGGCCTTCGCCCGCGCCTTCCCTGCCTACACGATCTTGCTGATCGACACCTACGACACCGTGGCCGCCGCCCACAAAGCTGTGGAGGTGGCGAAGGAGATGGAGGCGCGGGGCCACCGGCTGGCCGGCGTCCGCCTGGACAGCGGCGATATCGTCGCCCTGAGCAAGGAGGTCCGGCGCGTCCTCGACGGGGCGGGCCTCGAGGACGTCAAGATCTTCGTGAGCGGGGGCCTGGACGAAGACAGCATGGAGCGCTTTCTGGCGGCGGGCGCCCCCATCGACGCCTTCGGCGTCGGCACGCGCATGGACGTGTCCGCCGACGCCCCCTACCTGGACATGGCCTACAAGCTGGTGGAATACCAGGGGCGCCACGTGCTCAAGACCAGCGCGGGGAAGGCCACCTGGACGGGCCGGAAGCAGGTCTACCGGTTTCTGGGGCGCGACGGCCGCTTCGTGGGTGACCGCATCGCCCTTCGAGACGAGTCTCCCCCCCGCGGGGAGGTCGAGTTCCTCCTGAGGACGGTCATGGAGGGCGGCCGCCTCCTCGCGCCTCACCCGCCGCTCACCGCGGTCCGCGACTTCTGCGCCGCGCAGATCGCCGCCCTGCCGGAAGAGGTTCGCCGGCTCCGGGATGCCGCGCCCTATCCCGTCACGTACAGCGACCGCCTGGTCTTGCTCCAGCGCTCTCTGGAAGCGGAGGTGGAGGCGACCGAAGTGGCCCCGGCGCGCCGGCGGGCCGGGCGCGCCGCTCCCGAGACCGGCGCGAAACGTCTCCCCACGAGAGGAGCACCCATGGCGAAATTCGGGAAAAGCCTTCAACCCCCTCGATCGCCCAAAGCGGGAGTCCCGCCCGAGGAGAGCGTGTCGCCCCCCCGGGTCCGCCGCCGTCAGAAGACTGTTCACGTCGCGCTGAGGAAAGGGACGACCCTGCTGGAGACGGGGCACGGGCCGCGGGTGGTGCGGGGGGCCAAGTCGCCCAAGGTCAAGAAGCGCTGACGGCCGGGCGCAGGTGACGCCTGAACCACTCTCGCGCCAGGTCCGCAATCTGTTCGAGAGCGCCGGGCTCCTCGAAGAGATGCGTGGCTCCCGGAACCACCGCCAGCTCGCTCACGCAGCGCAGCGCCTGCTGGGCGCGGCGGTTGAGATCGAGCACCACGCGGTCGTCCCCGCCGACGATGAGCAGCGTGGGCGCGGTGACGGCGCCGAGGCGGGGGCCGGCGAGGTCCGGACGCCCGCCCCGCGACACGATGGCGGCCACGCGGGCGCTGGGCTCCGCCGCGGCCCAGAGCGCCGCCGCGGCGCCGGTGCTCGCGCCGAAGTATCCGACGGGCAGGTCGCGCGCCTCGGACCGCCCGTGGAGCCAGTCGGTGGCCGCACCCAGACGGGCGGCAAGCAGCGCGATGTCGAAGACATTGCCGCGGTCTATAGCCTCAACGGGCGTGAGAAGGTCGAACATCAGCGTGGCCAGGCCGGCCTGGTTGAGGGTGCGGGCAACCTGGATGTTCCGCGGGCTGAGACGGCTGCTGCCACTGCCGTGGGCGAAAATCACCGCTCCGCTGGCCGGAGACGGCGTCGCGAGATCGCCCGGGAGGTGTACGGCCCCCGTCGTGATCAGGATCTGGCGGTGCGTTACGCCTTCCAGCACATGCGACATGTCAGCCCTCCGTCGGGGAGCCACCTGAGGTCGAGACCTACGCCGGCAAGGCCGCCCCGGGCTCCGCCCACTCGGGACGGATCCCCAGGCGGACCAGCGTGGCGAGGACGCGACGGGGCTCTCCCCAGTCGCTCCAGTCAGTCCCGTTCACGGGCAGAACGGCCAGGTTCGCCGGGCAGGCCGCCAGCACCCCGTGCGAAAAGTTCGTCGAGGGGAGCCGGGCGTAGAGCCCCCGCACGGCTTCCTCCTCGCCGAGGGTATCGAGGGCGGGGCGGATCCCGGCGAACCGGTCGTAGAGGTCGGGAAGAGCCTTCCGGATGAGCGTCAGCAACGTCGGCACGCAGCCCACCATGACGAAGCTATTCCACAAACACCCGCGCCCCAGAAGGTCTCGGGCGAGGGCCAGCGACGGTTTTTCCCAGAACTGGCGGACCCGATAAGGAGTCCGAGCCTCCCGACCCGGGATGGGACCGGCGGGTTCGATCCATCCGTATCCAACCTCCGGGCTATCCGGGGTGATCCCCAGCAGGATGACCAGGTCCGGCCGGTCCTGGAGGACTCTGAAGGCGTTCTCGACATGGGCCATAAAGACCTCGTCGTCAGAGACGTAATGATCTGACGGGAAAATCGCCACCGGGTCTTGGGGCGCCACATCGGCCAAGCGGAGGAGACCCAGGACGATGGCAGGCGCAGTCCCTCGGTTCTCGGGTTGAACCACGAGGGTCCCCAGTGGCGCGTCCGCCACAAGCGGAGCGTAAAACCGATGATGGCAACGGACGACGACGAGCGACGTCCGCTCGGGCGGGATGACGAGCGCAGTCCGCCGCCGGGTTTGCTCGAGGAGCGTCCTCTTACCCAGGATGGGGCAGAACTGCTTGGGTCTCTCATCCCCGACGATCCTGCGCGTAAGCGAACGTAGTCGGGTCCCGTCTCCCCCGGCCAGAATGATGGCCGACGGTTCTTGGTCCGACCACACCGCTTTGCACATGCGCTTGCTCCTCTGAAGAAGAAGACGACTTCCTGGTGTTGTGCAATCCCACTGCCACCGCGAGGCGTGGCCAAGCGACCTATTTCCTCCCCTTTTCATCGCCGGAAACAGATGCACTTGCCCTAGGTCGAGGTCCGCGGGGTGTGGAGAGCGCACCTCAGTGGGGCGGCGGCGTGACACCTCGGCGGTGCCTTCCCACCTGGAGTCGGCTGGATTTCCAGCGGACTTGAGGACGAGAGCTCGGGCACGGTCATTGCAGATATCACCAGAGTGCCGACGGGGGATTGTCATGGTGACGGAGGAAGCCACGGGTCTGGCGTTTCGGGAGCCGTCTCGGGAAATCCCGAACGCAGAACCGTTTCTACATCAGGAACCCGAGGCGATCGAAGAGGTCGAAGAGCGCGAGGAGGCCGCTCCTCCGGCAGCGGAGGAACCGGTTCGGCTGTACCTCACAGAAATCGGAAAGGTTCCGCTCCTGACCGCAGCCCAGGAGGTCGCGATCGGCCGGCGCATCGAGGCGGGCCAGATGGAGATTCTTCGGGCCCTGGGGGTGAGCCGCGCCGCGGTCCAGGCACTGCTGAAAGTGGCGGATCGGGTGCGGAGGGAGGAGATCCCCGTCGAGGAGTTGATCCTCTTGCCCGAAGGCGGGGAGGCCGAGCCGGGGAAGGTGAGGAGCATCCTGGCCGCCTTCTCCCGCCTCCGGCGGCTCGAGCGGGAGATCAGCGCCCTCGAACGCGGGCTCGGGGGCCGGCGCCGCTCCCCCGCGGTGCGGTTGGCATTGCGGGAGCGGATCGCCCGGAAACGCGAGACCATCCAGCGGATCGTGGCCGGCCTTCCGATCAAGCCCGCCCTGGTGGGCGAGCTCGTGGCGGAACTGGGGCGGCTCGGCGAGCGCATCCGGCAGCTCGAGGCTGGGCCTCCGAGCCGCCGACGCGCTCGGGAGATTCGAGCGCTGGAGGCCGAGATCGGGCTCCCGCGTCAGCAGTTCCGGGAACTCCTGGCTCGGATCGCCGAGAAGGACCGGATGGTCCGGCAAGCCAAGCGCGAGCTGACGGAGGCCAACCTCCGGCTGGTCGTCTCGGTGGCCAAGCGCTATCTCAGACGCGGGCTCTCCCTCCTGGACCTCATCCAGGAGGGCAACATCGGGCTCATGAAGGCGGTCGACCGCTTCCAGTACCGGCGCGGGTTCAAGTTCTCGACGTATGCGACGTGGTGGATCCGGCAGACCATCACCCGGGGGATCGCAAACCGCGCCCGGACGATCAGGGTCCCCGTGCACATGCTCGAGACGCTGCATCGCCTCTCCCGGGTGAGCCGAGCGCTGGTCGGCGAGCTCGGACGCGAGCCCACCCTGGAGGAGCGGGCCAGGCGGATGCAGATCTCGGTCCAGAAAGTTCGGCTGCTCCAGGAGTCCGCCAGGGACCCGCTCTCTCTGGCGGCCCCCATCGGGGAGGATAACGAACTTGGGGACTTCCTGGCGGACAAGCAGGCGACCGCGCCGGACGAACCCCTGCTCAGCCGGGAGATGGCCACGCGGGTCGAGCGGGCCCTGGCCACGCTGTCGGACAAGGAGGGGGAGATCCTTCGCCTCCGCTTCGGGATCGGGACGGACCGCGAGCACACGCTGGAAGAGATCGGCGAGCGGTTCTCCGTGACCCGCGAGCGGATTCGCCAGATCGAGGCCAAGGCGCTCCGGAAACTCCGCCGTCCGCTGCGGGGGCGGCAGCTGAGAGCCCTGCTGGAGGCGAGCTGAGCGTGCGAACATTCTCGATCGCCGCGGGCGTCCTCGCCCTGGCGCTCGCTCTTCTCTGGGGGTTCGGCAGCGCCGCCGAGGAACAGCGGCTGCCGTTCAACCCGGTCATCACGAGCCTGTCCCCCTCGTCCGGCGCCCCGGGCACGGTGGTGGACGCCGTGCTGCGGGGCAGGGACCTGGCCGGGGGCACGATCTATATCAGCGGCCCCGGCGTGAGGGCGCTGGACGCTTCCGTTCAGGATCCTACGACCCATCTGCTCCGGATCTACATCGACCCGGATGCGCCGCCGGGTCCCCGCGCGCTGACGATCACGGTGATCTCCGGGGCCATGACCAGGATGGCCTTCACGACGTTCACGGTCTCGCCGTGAGGTGAGCGCTCGCCGCGGCGGGGGCGCCTCATGTGAGGCAGGCGTCGTCCCTTCGAAGCACCCCGGCCTTCGGTAACCTCCCGGATTTCCACGCGTCGCGGTCGGCAAGCCCCTTGCACCTGAGCTTTACGGATTGGTGCGAGGAGCGCTGGATGGCCCGGGGAACGGTCAGCAAATCGGGGGCGAAGTGGGCCGTGGTCCCGAATCTCCGCGACTACGCGGAGGTGCGGGCGGCCTTTTCGTGGGATCAAGCCCGGCGCGAGCTGGACGGTCTTCCCGGCGGCCAGGGGCTCAACATCGCTCACGAGGCCGTCGACCGACATGCGGCCGGACCGCTCGCCGACCATCTCGCGCTCCGGTGGCTCGGAAAGTACGGCGCGGTTCAGGATTTCACCTACACGCGGCTCCGGAGCCTGACGAATCGCTTCGCGAACGTTCTGCGGGCGCTGGGTGCGGGGCCGCGCGACCGGGTCTATGTCCTGGCCGGTCGGGTTCCCGAGCTGTACGTCGTCGCGCTCGGGACGCTGAAGAACCGGAGCGTCTTCTGCCCCCTCTTCTCGGCCTTCGGGCCCGAGCCGGTCCGCGCGCGCCTGGCGATCGGCGGGGCGCGCGTCCTGGTCACCACCGAGTCGCTCTATCGCCGGAAGGTCGCCGGGCTCCGGTCGTCCCTCCCCGATCTGGAGCACGTGCTGCTCGTCGGCGACGACCGGCGGCCGACCGGCGTGCCGGGGACGCAGGACTATCACGCGCTGATGGCCGGGGCCGGCGACGACTTCGCGATCGGCCCGACGGATCCCGAGGACGTGGCGCTCCTGCATTTCACGAGCGGCACGACGGGCACGCCCAAGGGCGCGGTGCACGTCCACGCGGCGGTGGTGGCCCACCACATCACGGGGAAGCTCGCCCTCGACTTCCACCCGGAAGACGTCTTCTGGTGCACGGCGGACCCGGGCTGGGTGACGGGCACTTCCTACGGCATCATCGCGCCCCTGACCAACGGCGTGACCAGCATCATCGACGAGGCGGAGTTCGACGCTGCGCGCTGGTACGGGATCCTCCAGGACCAGAAGGTGACCATCTGGTACACGGCGCCCACCGCCATCCGCATGCTGATGAAGGCCGGCACTGAGCTCGTGCGGAAATACGATTTCCCCGCTCTGAGGTTCCTCTCCAGCGTGGGGGAGCCGCTGAACCCCGAAGCGGTCGTGTGGGGGCAGGAAGCCTTCGGCCATCCCTTCCACGACAACTGGTGGCAGACGGAGACGGGGGGAATCATGATCGCCAACTATGCCGCCATGGACATCCGGCCCGGCTCCATGGGCCGCCCGCTGCCGGGGATCGACGCGGCGATCGTCCGGAAGGTCGGCGACGACGGGGTCGAGGTCATCGAGGAGCCCGATGTCCAGGGCGAGCTGGCGCTCCGGCCGGGGTGGCCCTCCATGTTCCGCGGGTACTGGGGCGAGCCGGAGCGGTACCAGAAGTGCTTCCGGGGTGGTTTCTACCTGACCGGCGATCTCGCGAAGCGGGACCGGGACGGCTACTTCTGGTTCGTCGGCCGGGCCGACGACGTGATCAAGACCTCCGGCCACCTCGTCGGGCCCTTCGAGGTGGAGAGCGTCCTGATGGAGCACGAGGCCGTGGCCGAGGCCGGCGTGATCGGCAAGCCCGATCCGGTGGCGATGGAGGTGGTGAAGGCCTTCGTCTCGCTGAAGGACGGCTACGAGCCGACCCCTGAGCTCCGCCGGGAGCTGCTGGCCTTCGCGCGCACGCGCCTGGGCGCCGTCGTCGCGCCGAAGGAGATCGACTTCCGGCCGACGCTGCCCAAGACGCGGAGCGGGAAGATCATGCGGCGGCTCCTGAAGGCGCGCGAGCTCGGGCTCCCGGAGGGCGACATCTCCACGCTGGAGGAGAGCGGATGACGGTCGAGCGCGGGCACGCCCTCGAGCTGCTGCGCCAGATGGTGCTCATCCGGCGCTTCGAGGAGAAGGCGGCCGAGCTCTATATGCTCGGCAAGATCCGCGGCTTCCTCCACCTCTACATCGGCGAGGAGGCGGTGGCGGTCGGGGCGATGCAGGCGTTCACGCCCGAGGACGCCATCGTCGCCACCTATCGCGAGCACGGCCAGGCGCTCGCGCGGGGCATCCCTGCCGGGTCCCTGATGGCCGAGATGTACGGCAAGGCCAACGGGTGCAGCCGCGGCCGCGGCGGGTCCATGCACTTCTTCGACGTCTCCCGCCGCTTCTACGGCGGCTACGCCATCGTGGGCGGAGGGATGCCGATCGCGGTGGGCCTGGCCCTGGCCGACACGCTCCAGGGGCGCCGGCGCGTGACGGCGTGCTTCTTCGGGGACGGCGCCGTCGATGAGGGCGAGTTCCACGAGTCGCTGAACCTGGCGGCGCTCTGGAAGCTCCCGGTGCTCTTTCTCTGCGAGAACAACCTCTACGCCATGGGCACCGCCCTCGCGCGGCACCAGTCCCAGATGGACATCGGGCTGAAGGCCCAGGCGTATGCGCTGGCCGGGGAGGCGGTGGACGGGATGGACGTCCTCGCCGTCGAGTCGGCGACCCGGCGGGCCGCGGAGGCCGTGCGCCGCGGCGAGGGGCCGTACCTCCTGGAGGTCCGGACCTACCGGTTCCGCGCGCATTCCACGGCCGATCCGGAGCTCTACCGCACCAAGGAGGAGGTCGAGCAGTGGAAGACTCGCGACCCCATCGCGCTGTTCGCGGCCCGCCTCCGGGAATGGGGCCTTCTCTCGGACGCGGATCTGACTGCCATCGAAGCCGCAGTCGGCCGCGAGATCGAGGCGGCGGTCGCCGTCGCGGAGGCCGGGCCGTGGGAGCCCGTGGAGGACCTGCTGAGGGACGTGTACACGCCGAGGACGCCGTGATGAAGACGACCTACCGCGAAGCGGTCCGAAGCGCGCTGAGCGAGGCGCTCAGGAGCGACGCGCGCGTTTTCCTCATGGGGGAGGACGTGGGCCGCTACGGCGGCGCGTTCGCCGTCAGCCGCGGCCTGCTCGAGGAGTTCGGGCCCGAGCGTGTCCGCGACACGCCGCTCTCCGAATCCACCTTCGTCGGGGCCGGCATCGGGGCGGCCCTGGGGGGGATGCGGCCCATCGTCGAGGTGATGACGGTCAACTTCAGCCTGCTGGCCCTGGACCAGATCGTCAACAACGCGGCCACGCTCCGCCACATGTCCGGCGGCCAGCTGAGCGTCCCCCTCGTGGTGCGCATGGCGACCGGAGGCGGGCGCCAGCTCGCCGCCCAGCATTCCCACAGCCTGGAGGGATGGTACGCCCATATCCCCGGCATCATGGTCCTGACGCCCGCCACGCCGGCCGATGCCCGAGGGATGCTGCTGGCGGCGCTCCGCGAGCCCGATCCGGTCTTCATCTTCGAGCACGCCACGCTCTATCCGACGGAAGGCGAGGTGGACGAGAGCGCCGGCCCGGCCGAGATCGGGAGGGCCGCAGTGCGGCGCCCCGGCGAGCACGTGACGCTGATCACCTACGGCGGCTCGCTCCCCAAGACGCTGCAGGCGGCCGATCTCCTGGCCGTGGAGGGAATCGACGCCGAGGTCATCGACCTGCGCTCGCTCCGGCCGCTGGACACCCCGACCCTCCTGGCCTCGATCGCCAGGACCCACCGCGCCGTGATCGTGGACGAGGGCTGGCGGATGTGCAGCTTCGCGGCGGAAGTCAGCGCCCAGCTCATGGAGGGCGGCTTCTACGACCTCGACGGGCCGGTGGCCCGCGTGTGCAGCGCGGAGGTGCCGATGCCGTACGCCAAGCACATGGAGGACGCCGCGCTGCCGCAGCCCGCTTCCATCGTCGCGACCGTTCACGAGATGCTCCGACGCCATGGCTGAGTTCAGGATGCCCATCCTCGGGGCCGACATGAGCGCCGGGACTCTCGTCGCCTGGCGGAAGAAGCCGGGCGATGGCGTGAAGCGCGGCGACATCATCGCCACGGTGGAGACGGACAAGGGCGTGATCGACGTCGAGATCTTCGTGAGCGGCGTCCTCGAAGAGGTGCTGGTCCAGCCCGGCGCGACGGTCCCAACCGGGACGGTGCTCGCGATCATCAGGGAGGAAGGGTTCCGCCCCGTCGCGCCGCCTCCCGCTCCGCCCGTCCCCGGCCGCGTCAGGATCTCCCCCCTCGCAAAGAAGCTCGCCGCCGAGCTCGGGGTCGATCCGGCCACGGTGCGCGGCACAGGGCCGGGCGGCGCGATCACGCGGGAGGACATCGAGGGCGCGGCGGGGGCGAAGCCCGCGCCGGCGCGGCCGGCGGTCGAGATGGACCGCCAGGCCCGGATGAGGCAGACGATCGGGGCGGCCATGGCCCGGTCCAAGCGCGAGATCCCCCATTACTACCTGAGCACCGCGATCGACATGCAGCGCGCGCTGGCCTGGCTCACCGACGAGAACGGGAGGCGCCCGGTCGCGGACCGTCTCCTGTACGGGGTCCTGCTCATCAAGGCCGTGGCGCTGGCCCTGCGGGAGGTCCCGGAACTGAACGGGGTCTGGGTCGGCGACCGCGTCGTGCCGAGCGAAGCCGTTCACGTCGGCGTGGCCATCTCGCTGAGGGGCGGGGGGGTGGTCGCCCCGGCCCTCCACGATGCCGACCGCCAGAGCCTGGGGGACCTCATGCGGAATTTCCGCGACCTCGTCCAGCGCGCGCGGGCCGGGGGTCTCAGAAGCTCCGAGCTGTCGGATCCGACGATCACGGTCACGAGCCTCGGCGAGCAGGGCGTCGAGACCGTCTTCGGCATCATCTACCCGCCGCAGGTGGCGATCGTGGGCTTCGGCAAGATCGTGGAGCGCCCGTGGTCGGTGGAGGGGCGGATCGTCTCCCGCCCCCTCGTGACCGCGACGCTGTCCGCCGACCACCGCGTCACCGACGGCCATCGCGGCGGCCTGTTCCTGGCGGCCGTCGATCGTCTCTTGCAGGAGCCCGGCCGGCTGTGACGAAGGACGAAATCCGCGCCACGGTGCTCCGCGTCCTCGGCGAGATCGCGCCGGAGGCCGATCCGGCGTCGATCAAGCCCGACGTCGGCTTCCGCGAGCAGGTGGATCTCGATTCCATGGATCTGCTGAATTTCGTCATCGGGCTTCACAGCGCGTTGAACGTCGAGATTCCCGAGGCGGATTACCCGAAGCTCGCCACCCTGGACGGGTGCGTCCAGTACCTCATGGCGATCCGGGAAGGCGCCGCATGAGAAAAGCCCGGCGGGATCGGAAGCCGAAGCAGCAAAAGCGGCGCCTCTGGGTTCACACGGTGACGACGGTCTCGACCTTCCCCCGGGCGGGGCTGTTCACCGCGGACGCCGCGACTATCGCCCGGACGCTGGCGTCCAAGCGGGTCAGCCCCAAGGGGATCACCTCCGGCCTCAGGATGCTGCTCTTCTTCATCAACCGGGCGGGGCGGGGGCTGTCGGCCGCGCGGCGGGCGGAGCTCCTCAAGGCCAAGCGGTTGATGCAGGAGATGATCGCGAAGCGGCGAAATGAACGTGGGGCCGCGTGAACGTCACGTGCTCCTGATCACGGGGAACCCCGGCAGCGGCAAGACCACCGTCATCTGCCGGGTCGCCGACGCCCTCGCCGGCCGGCGGCTGGGAGGGTTCTACACCGAGGAGATCCGCGTTGGCGGGGAGCGCCGGGGCTTTCGCCTCGCGACGTTCGACGGGCGGGACCGCGTCATGGCCCACGAGGAGTTCCGCGGGCCCCACCGGGTCGGGAAGTACGGAGTGGACGTCTCCGTCATCGACGGGCTCGCCGACTCGGCCCTCGCAGTGAGGGAGGAGGTGGATCTCTACCTGGTCGATGAGATCGGAAAGATGGAGTGCATGTCCCCTCAGTTCGTGACGGCCATGCGCGCTCTGCTCCACTCGCGGAAGCCGATGGTCGCGACGATCGCCCGGAGGGGCGGCGGCTTCATCACGGAGGTCAAGGCGCGAAAAGACGTGGAGCTCTGGGAAGTGACGCGCGCGAATCGCGACGGGATGCCGCAGGAGGTCCTGACATGGTTTCGAGAAGAGAGACTGTAGCGGTGAAGGAGAGCGGCGGGCTCCCCCAGCCGAGGCGAAGCGGTCCGTG
>LDXP01000039.1 GCA_001443385.1 Candidatus Rokubacteria bacterium CSP1-6 | reverse complement strand
CCTGCACGTCCGTGAGCGGCGGCGGTGCGCCCGCGAGGGATGCCGGATCGCGGGCGCCCGGTGGAGCCTGGCCCTGCTGAGCCTGTCGGCACTCGTCGTCGTCGCAGCGGTCTTCTTCACCGTGATGCCCGGCCTCTCCTCCGACCTCCTCACGTGGGCGACCGGGAGCCAGGAAGGACCCTCCACGATGGACATGCCCATGGGGACGACGCGCTGAGCGCCGTCGTGAATCGCCGGAGGTTTCTCCAGGGTGTTCTCGGGTCGTGGCTCGCGTCCCGGCCCTCGACGGCGGGGGCGGCCGAGCTCGCCGTGGCCCACCTGCGCGTGGAYGGSATGACGTGAGGCGCCTGAGCCTACCTGGCGAAGCGAGCCCTGGAGGGGCTCAAGGGAATCCGGCGTGCCGCGGTGAGCTTCGAGCGACGGGAGGCGGTGGTCACCTACGAGCAGGGCGCGGTGACGATCGAGGAGATGAACCAGGCGCTGGCCCGCTACGGCCTGTCGGCCACCCTGAAGGAACCCCTCAGACCTTGAGCCCGAGGATCCGCTGGGGGTTCTTGAGGTAGATCTTCTCCAGGACCTCGGGCTTGTAGCCTTCCTCCTCGAACTCCCGGAAGAGCCGCGCGTGGGCGAGCACCGGGTAGTCCGAGCCGAACATCACCTTGTCCTGGAGCCGGCCGTTGATCTCGCGCTTGAGGGCGGGCGGGAAGTACTTGGGGGCCCAGCCGGAGGTCTCCATGACGACGTTGGCCTTGTGGAGGAGCAGCGCGATCAGCTCGTCGTGCCAGGGCCAGGCGCAGTGGCAGGCGATGATGGTGAGGCGGGGGAAGTCCGCCGCGACGTCGTCGATGTAGGGGATCGGCCGCATGTAGTTCAGCTTGATCCCGAGGCCGCCCGGCAGCCCCGCTCCCATGCCGGTCGTTCCGGTGTGGAACTGGACTGCGGTCCCGAGCGACTGGCAGAGGTCCCAGATCGGGGAGAAGCGCGGGTCGTTGGGGAAGAAGGCCTGGGCGCCCTGCTGGAACTTGACGCCGAGGAGGTTCAGCTCCTTCACGCTCCGCTCGATCTCCTGGAGGGCCATCTGGCCCTTCCAGGGGTCCACCATGGCCCAGCCGCCCGCGTAGGCCTGGGGATACTTCCGGATCTGCTCGGCGACGTAGTCGTTGGGGGTGCGGGGCTCGCCGGTCCCGGCCTCGGCGTCCCAGGCGATGATGCATCCCTTCACGCCCGCGGCGATGAAGTCCTGCGCCATCTCCGCCTCGGTCCGCACCTGCTGCTCGGTCTTGTAGTAGACCTTCATGGCATCCGAGAACTTCTTGGTGGAACGCTGCCACTGGGCCGTGGAGATGTGGGCGTGGACGTCGAGGGCCCTGATCATGTCAGATGGTCCTGAGCATGTCACTCGAGCCGGCGGAAGTAGACGTTGCAGGTCTCGCAGAGCCGGCGCCCCGCCTCGACCGATTTGAGCCGGTTCCCGCAGTGGGGACAGGTGGGGACGTTGCGGCCGCGACGCCGCCGCCACGCCTCCCAGCCGAGCGCCAGGACCATGAGCGAGAGGAGCACGGCGAGCAGGAGCAGCTCGGGACTCATCCCGGCCCCATCATCCTCCGCCCCGCCCGCGGCTGTCAACAAAAACGCGAATTCCCATGCTATACTAGGCGCGGTCTTTTTCCCTGCCAACAGCATTCGCGACGGAGGGCATCGCCGTGGGGACCTACATCATGCTGAGCACGCTGAGCGATGGCGGCCGCAAAGTCCTGAGGGAGCGGCCGGGCTGGATCCGCAAGGTGAACCGGGAGCTGGAGCGGATGGGCGTGAAGGTCCGGGCCCAGTACGCCGTCCTCGGCCCCTACGACTTCGTCACCGTCCTGGAAGCGCCCGACAACGAGACGGTCTCGCGCGTGTCCATCGAGTTCGGCGCCCGGGGCTCGGTGCAGATGATGACCCTGCCCGCGATCCCGCTGGATGCGTTCATCGCTCGGCTCGAGGGCGGGGGCCCCGCGCGAGGCCGTAAGCCCAAGCGGCGCTGATCCGTCTCCCGGCCCCGGTGAAAGTCCTCAAGATCGTCCCCGAGAAGTGCACGGGCTGTCTCAGGTGCGAGCTCGCCTGCTCGTACGTGCAGACCGGCGCCTTCCAGCCGGCCAAGTCCGTGATCCGGGTGTCGCCCTACGAGGGGCACACGAGCTATGCTCCCTACACCTGCACCCAGTGCGCCGAGGGATGGTGCATGACGGCCTGCCCGGTGGGGGCGATCACGATCACCGCGGCCGGGGCCAAGGACGTGGTGGACGACCGCTGCGTCGGCTGCAAGCTCTGCACGATCGCCTGCCCCTACGGGACGATCTTCTACGACCACGACACCCGCAAGGCCTTCAAGTGCGACCTCTGCGGCGGCGCCCCCGCCTGCGCCGACGCGTGCCCCACCGCCGCCATCGTGTACGCCGAGGCCGAGACGGCCGATTGGCTCGCCGACTTCGCCGTCGAGCGGAGCGCGCGTCTCCTCGCGATCGGAGCGCGATGATGGCCGCCCGACACCTCATCATCGGCGCCGGCACCGCGGGGCTGAACTGCATCCGGACGATCCGCGAGGAGGATGGCGGGGCCTCGGAGATCACCCTGGTCACCGCCGAGCGTCCGTACTCGCGCATGGTCCTGCCGTACTACCTCGACCGCTCCATCGCCGAGTCCCACGTCTTCACCGCCACCGCCGCGACGCTGGCGACGTGGAAGGTGAAGACCCACATCGGAAGGAAGGCGGCCAGCCTCAACCCCCAGGCGAACGCGCTCACGCTGGACGACGGGACGACGCTCGAGTACGACGACTGCCTGATCGCCACCGGCTCGCGCGCGGTCAAGGCGCCCGTGCCGGGCGCCGATTCCCCCGGGGTTCACTCCTTCTGGACGCTGGACCAGGCGCGCGCCGTCATCGCCGGGATCGCGCCCGGCAGCCACGTGGTCATGGTGGGGGCGGGGTTCATCGCCTTCACGATCCTGAACTCGATCCTGTCGCTGGGGGCCAGGCTCACGATTGTCGAGATCGCCCCGCGCATCCTCCCGCGGATGGTGGACGACAAGGGCGCGGCGCTCGTCGAGGCGTGGCTCAAGAAGCACGGCGTGAAGATCCTGACGGGCGTTGCGCTGACGAAGATCGATGACGCGCGGGGAAAGAAGCGCCTGAGGTTCAAGAAGGTCGGGGATCTGCTGGCCGACCTCGTGATCATGGCGACGGGGATCAAACCTAACCTGGAGTGGCTCCAGGGCTCCGGGATCCGGATGAACCACGGCATCCTCGTAGACGACCACCTGCGCTCGAGCGTTCCCAACGTCTATGCTGCGGGGGACGTCGCCGAGGGGAAGGACGGGGTGACGGGGGCGCCTGTTGTTCACGCGATTGAGCCCACCGCGATGGAGCACGGGCGGGTGATCGGCGCCAACATGGCCGGCCGGGACGTGGCCTACCGCGGGAGCCTCAACATGAACATCGTGGAGGTCCTGAAGCTGGACGTGGCCTCCTTCGGCGCATGGGACGCCTCCGGGGCCGAGGCGTTCACGGGGCTCCACCCCGAGCGCTCGGCCTACCGGAAGCTCTGCTGGAGCGGCGACCGGCTGACGGGCGCCATCATCATCGGCCAGGCCGGCGACGTCTGGACCACCAACGACGTGGGGATGCTGAAGGGGCTCGTCCAGACCGGCGTGCGCCTGGGCGCCTGGAAGGAGCATCTCAGGCGGAACCCCTTCGACGTCAAGCCGGCGTTCATCGCCTCGCGGACTACGGCACGGCTCCTCCCCGAAACCACCCTCGGGCGACCCTCACGAGCGCCCGAGCTTCCAACCACGGTGACACGATGAGCCTGGGTGGCTATGCGGGGAAACTGCTCCGCGTGAACCTCACGACGGGGAAGATCTGGTCCGAGCCCTGGACCCCGGAGGAGATGCGCCTTTACGTCGGCGGCGTCGGCCTCGGGGCCAAGATCCTCTACGACGAGGTCGGGCCCCGAGTGAACTGGGATCATCGTGACAACCGGCTCATCCTGGCCACGGGCCCCCTGGCGGGACTTCCCGTGTGGGGGACCGGCGGCTTGACCGTCGTCACGCGTGGCGCGATGACCAACGGGGCGACCTCCACCCAGGCCAACGGCTTCTTCGGCGCGTGCCTCAAGTTCTCGGGCTACGACGCCATCGTGATCCAGGGTCAGGCGCCCCGCTGGGCCTATCTCTATATCAACGACGACGTGGTGGATCTGCGCGACGCCCGGCACCTCCTGGGCAAGGACACCTGGGAAACCCAGGACGCCCTTAGCGCCGAGCACGGATTGAGCGGGCATCAGCTGTCGGTCTACTCCATCGGGCCCGCGGGGGAGAACCTGGTGCGCTTCGCCGCAATCCAGGGCGACTACGGCCACGTGGCGTCCAAGAACGGCTGCGGGGCCGTGATGGGGAAGAAGCGGTTGAAGGCGGTGTGCATCGTCAGGGGGACGCGGGCGCTCGCCGCCGCCGACCCGCGCGGGGTGATCCAGGCCGCCGACGACATCGCCCACGACCTCAAGACCGACCCCTCCGCGCGCTCGCTCTACGAGTGGGGGACGCTCCCGGCGGTGGTGGGGCTCTACAAGATGGGCGTCCTTCCCATCAAGAACTACACGACCAACCTCGCCCCGCCGAACGTGAACATGGCCGACTGGGAGGGGCCCAAGCTCCGCCAGGGCTTCGATCACCGGGGCCACCAGTGCTCGGCCTGCGGCATGCACCACTGCCACATGCAGGTGATCCCGAAGGGCAAGCACAAGGGCGAGCTGGTGGACGAGCCCGAGTACGAAGGATGGTCGGGCGCGGGCTGGGCCATCGGCTGCACGGACCCGACGGCGGTCGCCTGGCTCAACACCCGAATCGACCGCGCCTGCGTGGACGTCAACGAGTTCGGCTGGCTCTGCGGCTGGGTCATGGAAGGGATCGAGAAGGGGTTCATCACTAAGGCCCAGCTCGGCTTCGACCTTGGCTGGGGAGACGCCGAGGGGGCCAACCGGCTGCTCCAGATGATTAGCCACCGGAAAGGGTTCGGGGACCTCCTGGCCGAGGGCGTCAAGCGCGCCGCTGAAAAGCTCGGTGGGGCCGCACAGGATGCTGCCATTTACACCGTGAAGGGCGCCTCGCCCCGCGGCCACGACCACCGCGCCCGCTGGGACGAGATGCTCGACACCTGCACCGCCAGCACCGGCACCCTCGAGAGCGGCATCCCGGTCCACGTGACCGAAGTCGGTCTTCCGCCTCGGATCAACCCGTTCAACGGTGAGGAGGTGGCCCGGCAGGTCGCCGGCATCCTGGGGCGGCGCCACTTCGAGGACTCGCTAGGCGCCTGCATCTTCACGACCCGGACGCGGCTCGAGAACATGTGCCGCGCGCTGTCGGCCGCGACGGGATGGAACTACACCGTGACGGAATCGGTGAGCTTCGGGCGCCGGACGGCGGCGATCCTGCGTGCCTTCAACCTCCGCTGCGGGATCGGGCCCGACGTGGAATACCCGTCGAAGCGCTACGGCTCTACTCCGACTGACGGACCGGCCAAGGGGCAGGCGGTCGGCGAGCAGTGGGAGAAGATGCTGGACACCTGGTACGGCCTGGTCGGCTACGACCGGAAGACCGGGAAGCCCAAGCCCGAGACGCTCAAGAAGCTCGGGCTGGACTGGTTGCTCAAGGATCTGTGGGGGAAAAAGCGCTGAGCCCGTTGGAGCCCCTCCACTGCACGGTGGAGGTCGTGTCCTGGGTGACGAAGTTCATCGGGGGGCCAGGCGCCGGTCGCAAGGAGTTCGAGGAGCCCTTCGTCCCCGGCGAGACCGTGCGCGACGTTCTCCAGCGCTTCTCCGGCCGCTATCCTGAGCTGGACGCCGCCCTCTGGGACGCCTCGAAGAAGGGACTGGGCGAGCACATCGAGGTCATGGTCAACGATGCCGTCCTCGGCATCACCCACACGCTCGACACCCCCCTCAAAGCCAACGACCGGATCACTCTCCTCGGCCAGTACATGGGCGGGTAGCCCCATGCAGGAGCGCCAGCGCAGGGTGGTGCGGACGATGTGTCCGATGAACTGTCACCCGACCTTGTGCGGGATGCTCGTCGAGGTCGAGGACGGTCGCCTGCTCAAGGTCAGCGGGGACTCGGAGAACCCCGACAGCCAGGGGTTCCTCTGTATCCGTGGCCACGCGTCGCGCGAGATCATCGGGAACGCGCGGCGGCTGCTCCGTCCCCTCGTCCGATCCCACCGCGCCGCCGACGCCTGGCGCGAGGCCTCCTGGGACGAAGTCCTCGACCTGATCGCCGGCCGCATGCAGGCTGCCGGCCGGGAGGCGGTCGGGATCTGGTCCGGCCACGGCCTCTTCGCCAACGACTACGGCACCCGCATCCACGCGCAGCTCCTACGCCGCTTCGCGAATGTCTACGGCTGCCAGTGGTGGAGCCCCACGATGATCTGCTGGGGGCTCGGCGCCTTCGGGGTCGGCCTCACCGGGGCGCTGGAGACGAACACCAAGGAAGACATGGGGGCCCACGCGGCGCTCATCCTCCTGTGGGGCGCCAACCTGGCGAGCCAGCCGAATACCGGGCGCCACCTCGCGGCGGCGAAGCGCCGCGGGGCGCACATCGTCACCATCGACGTTCGCGAGACCGAGGCGGCGGCGCAGTCCGATGAGGTGCTCCTGCTCCGTCCCGGGACCGACGCGGCGCTGGCTCTCGGAATGATGCACGTCATCGTCGCCGAGGGGCTTTACGACCGCGAGTTCGTCGCCCGTCACACGGTCGGCTTCGACCGCCTCGCCGCTCACGTCCGGGAACATACGCCCGAGTGGGCTGCAGCCGTCACGGGCGTCCCGGTCGAGCGCATCGGGGCGCTGGCGCGGCGCTACGCGACGACCCGGCCGGCCATGATCCTGCTCGGCGGCAGCTCGATGCACAAGGGTGCGAACGGCTGGCAAGGGGGGCGCGCGGTGGCGTGCCTCCCGGCCCTCACCGGGAACCTCGGCGTGCCCGGTGGTGGCCTGGGGCCGCGTCACGGGAGCGCCTCTCACGGCCAGGCGCTGGCCAGCGTCGTGGCCCTCGACCGGCGCCCGCCGGGGGACTACGTTCCGAACCAGATGGCGCGGGTCACCGAAGCCCTCCTCGAGCGGCGCGTCCGGGCCCTCCTCCTGTTGGGGACCGACATGCTCTCGTCGTTCGCCGACGCCGGGCGCGTGGCCGAGGGCCTGGCGCTCACGGATCTGGTCGTGAGCTACGACCTCTTCCTGAACGATACCGCACGGCAGTGCGCCGACGTGGTGCTGCCGGCCACGTCCTGGCTCGAGGAGACCGGCTGCAAGAGCACGAACACCCACCTCTACCTGATGCCCCAGGTCCTCGAGCCGCCGGGTGAGACGCGGTCGGTGACGTGGATCCTGAGAGAGCTCGCCCGGCGCCTCGGCCTGGCGGAGTTTTTTCCCTGGCAGAGCGACGAGGGGCCCATCGACGCCATCCTGGACCATCCCTCCACGGGGCACGCGACGGTGGCTGCGCTGCGGGCCGAGGGCGGGATCCGCGCGCTCAGGATCTCGCACGTCGCCCACCCGGACCTCAAGTTCCCCACGCCGTCGGGGAAGGTCGAGTTCTACTCCGAGCGGGCGCAATCCCTCCAGCTTCCGCCGCTGCCGGTGTACGAGGCGCTGCCCGCCTCGCCCTATCCGCTCGCGTTTCGCCAGGGGCGGACGCTGACGGCCTTTCACGGCTTCTACGATCATGGGCGCGCCCTGCCGACGCTGGCCGAGGCCGATCCGGAGCCGTCTCTCTGGATTTCGCCGGAGGACGCCGCGCAGCGCGGGATCGAGGACGGCGCGGCGATCCGCCTCTACAACGAGCGCGGGGAATTCAGTGCGCGCGCCCGCGTCACGAGGAAGATCCCCCCCGGCGCGGTGTGGATGCGCGATGGCTGGGAGGGTCTCAACCGCCTGACGTCCGGGCTACCGTCGATTCCAGACGACGCCGTGGATCTGTTCGGGTTCTCCGGGGGACAGGCTGCGTTCGACGCCATGGTCGAGGTGGCACCGGCCTGAGCGCGCTTCGAGTCTTCGTCAACGGGCCGATCCTGACGATGGATCCCGCCCGCCCGGTGGCCGAGGCCCTCGTCCTGGACCGGAATCCCCTGGAGGTTTCCCCCGAGGAGTTGCCCCGGCTGAAGGTTCTCAGGACCTTTGTGGCGGGGCAGGAGGTTTCGTCATGAGCCAGCACGACGATCTGCTTCGCGACATCGCCGAGTCGGAGGAGGAAATCCTGAGGCTCCAGTCCCGCATCACCGAGCTGACCGAGCAGGTCCATCGCTGCGCGGGGGTGGCGGTTCACTGGGACCGGTCGCTCCACGGGAAGATCACCGGCCTCTGCTACGGCGTCCTGGCCCACCTGGAGGAGCTCAAGCGCCTGCTCAGGGAAGAAGCGTGAGCGACGCGCCGATCAGGATCGGGGTGTCGGCGTGCCTCCTGGGGCAGGAGGTGCGCTATGACGGCGGTCACAAGCGCGACCCGTTCCTGGTCGAGACCTTCGGGCGCTACGTCGAGTGGGTCCACGTCTGCCCGGAGGTGGAGATCGGCCTCGGCACGCCGCGCGATCCCATCCGGCTGGAGCGCGCCGGCAGAGACGTCCGGCTGGTCAATCCGAAGACCGGGATCGATCTCACCCGGAAGATGCGGACGTACGCGGCCCGGCGCCTCGCCGCGCTGGAGGACCAGGATCTCTGCGGCTACATCCTGAAGAAAGATTCGCCCTCCTGCGGCCTGGAGCGGGTGCGAGTGTACGACGGGCAGGGTGTGCCGTCACGGAACGGGCGTGGCCTCTTCGCCGACGCGCTCCTCCGCCGCTGCCCCAATCTTCCCGTCGAGGAAGAAGGACGTCTCAACGATCCGCGGATCCGCGAGAACTTCGTCGAGCGCGTCTTCGCCTACCGCCGGCTTCGCTCGCTCTTCGCGGGGCGGTGGACGATCGGCGATCTGGCCCGCTTCCATACGGCCCACAAGCTCCAGCTCCTCTCCCACTCTCCCAAGGCGTACGCGACGCTCGGTCGGCTCGTCGCCCGTGCCAAGGGAATGCCGCGTGACAGGGTCCGCGCCCACTACGGGGCCGAGTTCATGAAGGCACTCTCCGAGCTCAGGACTCCCCGGCGCCACGCCAGCGACCAATAACGCAATAACGCATGCCTGACCCCAGTGCTGACACAACTGACAAGACAATGACGTGTTCTCCAACACTCTTAAAAGATACGAGTTTTCTGTCATTTAGGGAAAGTCCTTGACCGTTTCGAACCGTTGTGTTAATTGAGCACGAGCACTCACTGCGAGGAACACAGTGACCCAAACCATTGGATTTATTGGCCTCGGTATCATGGGCCGGCCTATGGCCCGGAACCTCCTCAAGGCCGGTTATCCCCTGGTTGTCCACAGCCGAAGCCAGGGCCCTGTGGATGAACTGGTCAAGGCGGGTGCCAAGGCTGCGACGTCCCCGAAGGCCGTGGCCGAGCAGGTGGAGAGCCTTATCACGATGCTCCCCAACTCCCCCGACGTGGAGCTGGTGGCCCTGGGGAAGAACGGGATCATCGAGGCCGACAACCGCCGCCTCATCTTCGTGGACATGTCCACGATCTCCCCGATCGTCTCGCAGAAGGTGGCGAAGGCGCTCGAGCCGCGAGGCGTCAGGATGCTCGACGCTCCGGTCTCGGGCGGCGAGAAGGGCGCCATCGACGCGGCGCTCTCCATCATGGTCGGCGGCGACAAGGCCGTCTTCGACCAAGTGCTCCCGGTCTTCCAGGCCATGGGGAAGACGATCACCCACCTGGGCCCGCTCGGAGCGGGCGGCTTCACGAAGCTGGCGAATCAGATCATCGTCGCCGGCAATCTCACGGCGCTCGCCGAGGCGCTGACGCTGGCGGCCAAGGCGGGGCTCGACATCGAGCTGACCCTGAAAGCGCTCGGGGGAGGGCTCGCGGGCAGCCGCTGCCTGGACCAGAAGACCCCCAACTATCTCGCCCACTCCTTCAACCCCGGCTTCAAGATCGACCTCCACTACAAGGATCTCGGCCTCATCATGGAGGCCGGCCGGGCGCTCGGCGTGCCACTGCCGACCACGGCGGTGATCCAGGAACTCTTCAACGCGCTCCGCCAGAAGGGCCGGGGCGGGCTCGACCATTCGGGGATCATCACGCTCCTGGAGGATCTCGCCGGGGTCGAGGTGAAGGGGAAGAAATGAGGGCGAGCGTCGATCGGGCGGGGCTGGACTCGGGGCGCGCGCCCATCATCAAGATCCGCCGCGTCCGGAAGGGCGACCTCGCCAAGGTCCGGGACGTCATCGAGCAAGCCTTCGGCGATTTCTACGAGCGCCAGCTCGGCACCCGCCCGCGCCAGGTCTTCGGCGGGGCCCAGTACGTCCACCACCGCTGGCTCATGGAGCCGTGGGGCTGCTTCGTCGCCGAGGAAGGGGACGGGAAAATCGTCGGCGCTGCGGTGGCGGTGATCTGGGGCACGCTCGGGCTCGTGGGCCCCGTCGCCGTTCTCACCACCTACCAGAACCAGGATATCGGCCAGCAGCTGGTCAAGGCCACCCAGGGCTTTTTCGACGAGAACAAGGTCACGCTCCAGGGACTCTCGACCTACCCGTCGAGCCCGAAGCACCTCCTCCTCTTCCAGAAGTTCGGCTACAAACCCAAAGCGCTCGTCGCCATCACCGGGAAGCCCCTGGATCGGCGGGAGATCGTCCAGGCCACCCAGACCGGCAAGCCTGCCGTCTCGGTCCGCCGCTTCTCCACGCTCGAGGAGGCGAAGAAGAAGGGCACCATGCAGAAGCTCCGGCGGATCACCAACGCGATCTACCGGGGCCTGGACCTGGCCAAAGAGGTGGAGATCGTGGACGGGCTCGCCCTCGGCGACACGCTCCTGCTGGAGCGGGGGCGCGAGCTGATCGGGTTCGCCATCTACCACGTCCCCGGCGTCAGCGAAGCCCCCCAGGGGTCGCTCTACGTCAAGTTCCTCGCGATGGACTTCCGCCACCGGAAGCCCGAGTACTTCCACGGGCTGCTGGCGTCCCTCGAGGAGCTCGCCAGCGGGGCGGGGCTCCAGCGGGTGATCGCGCCCGTGTACACGGCGTACTGGACCGCCTATCAGGCGCTGCTCGAGCGCGGCTACTCGATCGATTTCACCATGGTCCGGATGAAGCGGGGGAAGCTCGAGGAGTACGAGCGGCCGGCTGACCTGGTGCTGGACGACTGGCGCTGAGCCTCGCCATGCTCCTCAGGCGCGCGCTCGCCGCGGGGCTCGTGCTCGCCGCCCTGGCGATCTGGTTCCCCCGTCTCGCCGACGCCCACGCGCTGGTCCTCGAATCCTCCCCGCGGGCCGACGAAGTCCTCCGGGCCGCTCCCGCGCGGATCTTCCTGCGCTTCAACAGCCGCATCGAGCAAGCGCTCTCCGGCATCACCGTGACGGGCCCCGGGGGCCGCCCCATCCCGCTCCCGGTGGTGGGAGCCCCCGAGGGGGCCCCCAACGAGCTCTCGGCGCCGGTCCCGACTCTTCCGCCCGGCCGGTATCTCGTTCGCTGGAAGGTGCTCTCGGCGGACGGTCACGTGACGCAGGGGGCGTTACGGTTCACCGTCGCCCCGGGACCCTGACGCGTGACGACGCTGGCGGGGTTTCTGAACGTCGTCCTGCGGGGGGCTGCCCTCGTGGGGCTGGCGACGGTCCTCGGCGGCGTGGCCTACGCGCTCCTGGTGCTTCGCCCGTTCGCCGCGCCATCGCGGCTCCGGAACGCCGCCGTCGGACGGTGCCTCACCCTCATCGCCGCCGGCGCGATCCTCCTGGCCGGCGCCCAGGCCCTGATCCTCGGACTCCAGCCGCTGGCGCTCGCCGGGGAGACCGGTCCGGCGCCGTTCCGAGCGTTCTTCTCCACGACCTTCGCCCAGGCCGGGCTCGCCAGGATCGCGCTGGCGATCGCCCTGGCGGTCACCGCCATCCTGCTGCGCCGGAAGCCGGACTCACGGGCGTCCTGGTGTTCCGCCGCGGGCCTGGCTGCGCTCCTGGGGGTGAACGCGGCGTGGCTCTCCCACGCCATGGGCCGGCTGGAGTCCCGGGAGGTCCTGATGGCCCTCGAAGTGTTCCACCAGGTGGCGGCGGCCGTCTGGGTCGGCGGGCTGATTCACCTGGTGGCCTTCTCGCTGCTCCGCCGTGAGCCCGGCGAGGACGCTTTGGCCTCGGCTCTGGCCGCCCGCTTCTCCTCCCTGGCCCTCGGCAGCGTCGCCGGCCTCGTGGCGGCGGGGATCGCGCTGTCGCTGTTCTACGTGGATGGGGTGGAAGGACTTCTCGGAACGGGCTACGGGATCATGGTCCTGACGAAGGTGGCGGTGCTGACGGGGGCGCTCGCGCTGGCCGCCCTGAACTTCCTGGCGGTGCGGCGCATGGCCCGGCGGGGCGGGGCCGTTCCGGCAAGCCTCTGGTGGTTCGTGGAGGCGGAGGTGGGGATGGGCGTCACCCTCCTGCTGGCCGCCGCGGCGCTGACGTCGCTCCCGGTGGCGGCAGACGTCAGGGAGGATCGCGCCACGCTGGCGGAGGTGACGGGACGGTTTGCCCCCAAGCTGCCGAGCTTCTCGACTCCGCGGATCGACGATCTGCTGGCCGCGGCGGCCCCGATCACCGACACCCTGGCCGTGCGGAAGCAGCCGGAGTACCAGTGGTCCGAGTTCAACCACCACGTGGCGGGGCTCTTCGTCTTCAGCATGGGGCTGCTCGCGCTGGTCGAGCTGCGGGGGCGGAGCCGCTGGGCCCGGCACTGGCCGCTCCTCTTTCTGGGGCTCGCCGCGTTTCTCTTCTTCCGCAACGATCCGCGCGCGTGGCCTCTCGGCCCCGCCGGCTTCTGGGAGAGCATGCTGCTCCCCGACGTCCTCCAGCACCGGCTGGCGGTGGCGCTCGTCGTGGCCCTCGCCGCCTTCGAGTGGGCGGTGCGCACCGGGCGCCTCCGCGCCCCGGGGTGGGCCTACGTCTTCCCCCTCCTGTGCGCCGCCGGCGGCGCGCTGCTCCTCACCCACTCGCACGCGCTCTTCAACCTGAAGGCCGAGTTCCTCGTCGAGGTCACCCACGCGCCGCTGGGCGTCCTGGCCGTCTTCATCGGGTGGGCGCGCTGGCTCGAGCTCCGGCTGCCGGCCCCCAACAACCGCGTGCCCGGCCGCGTCTGGGCAGTCGCGTTCACCCTGGTCGGCGCGTTGCTCCTCTTCTACCGCGAAGGGTAGCCGGATGATTGCGGGACGCGCCACACCGGACGGAACCGACGCCTACCGCCGGCGCGCGAATGCCGCGCCCGAGCATTTCCGCGCCTTCGGTGGGTGCTGGCTCTCGTCCGTTGGCATCGGGACCTACCTCGGCGCCGAGGACTCGGCCACCGACGAGCTGTACCGGAACGCGCTGACGCGCGCCCTGGAGCTGGGCCTGAACGTGGTGGACACGGCCGTCAACTACCGGCACCAGCGGAGCGAGCGGGTCATCGGCCAAGCGCTCTCGGCCCTGATCGGCAAGGGCGCCCTGCGCCGCGAGGAGATTGTGGTCGCCACCAAGGGCGGCTTCATTCCGTTCGACGGGTCGATGCCGACGAATCCCGGCGCCTACTTCACCGAGACGTACCTGCGCCCCGGCATCATCCGTCCCGACGACGTCGTGGCCGGCTGCCACTGCATGACGCCGGCCTACCTCGCGGATCAGCTCGAGCGGAGCCGCCGGAACCTGGGGCTCGAGACGGTGGACGTCTACTACGTCCACAACCCCGAAACCCAGCTCCAGGAGGTGGACCGCCCGGAGCTCCTCAAGCGGATTCGTGACGCGTTTACGTTTCTGGAGTCCGCCGCGAGCGACGGCAAGATCGGGTGCTACGGCACCGCCACCTGGAACGGCTACCGCCAGCCCCCGGCCGCGCGGGACTATCTGTCGCTCGCCGAGCTCGAAAAAATAGCGCGGGACGTGGCCGGCGACAAGCACCGCTTCAGGGTGATCCAGCTCCCCTACAATCTCGCCATGGGCGAGGCGTTTACCCTCGGGAACCAGCCCGTGGACGGCGAGGCCGTCTCGCCGCTCGAAGCCGCCCGGCGGCTGGGGATCTACGTGATGGTCTCCGCCTCCGTCTACCAGGGGCAGCTCTCCCGGAACCTCCCACCGGTCCTCGGCGAGCACCTTCCCGGGCTCAGCACCGACGCCCAGCGCGCGATCCAGTTCGCGCGCTCCACGCCGGGCGTCGGGACGGCCCTCGTGGGAATGAAGCGCGTCGCCCACGTCGAAGAAAATGCCGCCCTCGTGAAAGTTCCGCCGGCACCCTGGAGCGAGTTCCAAAAACTCTTCAAGGAACCCTAGCCGTGGAGCTGGTGGTTTCCCGGGACGCGGCGGCGCTGGCGCCTTCGGCGTCTGATCAGCGCTCGGTCGTCGCCCATCGTTCCTTTGCGGGCACCGAGTCCCGCCGCAGGCGGGCTTGGTCGTACGCCTCCGGTGGGCTCCTCCCTCGGGCCTTGGGCTGCTCGGTTCTCGGCCCGGCGCGAGGCCTAGCCGTGGAGCTGGTGGTTTCCCGGGACGCGGCGGCGCTGGCCCGCCGCGCGGCGGATTATTTCCTCGATCGCGTCCGCGCCAAGCCAGACTTGAGCATGGCCGTGCCCGCCGGCCGCACCCCGCGGCTGATGTACGGCCTCCTCGCCGAAGAGCACCGGCAGGGCCGCGTCGATTTCTCGGAGATGCGCGTCTTCTCCGTGGACGAGCTCTGCCCGCCGGCGCCTCCCGACGGCTATTTCTGGCGTCAGGTCGGCAAGGAATTCCTCGCCTGGGCGGGCGTGCCGCCCGAGCGGCGGCACCCGTTCAGAGTGGACCGGCCCGACCTGAACCAGATGTGCCGCGAGTACGAGGCGACGATCGCCCGCGCGGGCGGGCTCGACCTCGTCATGCTCGGCCTCGGTCCCAACGGTCACATCGCCTCCAACGAGCCGGGGAGCCCGTTCGATTCGCGCTGCCGGCCGGTCCGGCTGCTCGCCTCGACGGTGGACTACATCCTGACCGATGCGGTGATCCAGGGGTCGGTCTCCGACCGCGCCGTCACCCTGGGCATCGCGACAATCTTGGACGTGCGCGAGGTCGTGGTGCTGGTCAGCGGCGCGGGCAAGCGGGAGCCGCTCGCGAAGGTGCTGGACGGCCCCCTCACGCCCGACGTGCCGGCCTCGGCGCTCCAGAGGCATCCCCGCTGCATCGTCCTCGCCGACGAGGCCGCCCTGGCGGCGCCGACCCGGCGATGAGGGGGGTTGAATTTCCGTGGGTGGTGGGCTAGGGTAGGGAGCCGTGGCTCCGGTCAGCGTGCGGAAGGTCCACCACGTGGGCGTCGTCGTCGAAAAGCTGGCACGCGCCTACGGCTTCTATCGCGACACGCTGGGGCTGCCGCTCCTGAGAGAGGTCGTGATCAAGGACCAGGGCGTCCGCGCGGCGCTCCTGGGGGCGCGGGAGAGCGAGATCGAGCTCCTCGAGCCGACCCAGGCGGGAACCGGCGTTGCGCGCTTCCTCGAAAAACGCGGCGAGGGGCTTCACCACCTCTGCTTCGAGATCGCCGACGTGGACGCCAGCCTCCGGCAGCTCAAAACAGCCGGCGTGGCGCTTCTCGACGAAACCTCCCGTGAGGGCCTGGCGGGCCGCATCGGCTTTCTCCATCCCAAGGCGAGCGCCGGCGTCCTCGTCGAGCTGGCCACGCCGCCGAACGGCTCCGATCCCGACGCCTCGCCCCTGCGCCTCAAGCGCGTCGTCATCGGCTCCCACGATCCCAAGGAAGCCGCGGGGATCTTCCAGCGCCTCTTCGCCCTGCCGGAGCAGGGCATGAACGACGGCCCCCGCACGATGCTCTCCGTGGGCAAGGGCGCCCTGCTCCTGGTCCCCGCCGACGAGGTGGGCGGCCTGGAGGGTATGGTGGCGCTCTCGCTGGTCGCCGAGGATTATGACGCGGTCAGCGCGCGGCTCCGCGACGCGGGCGCGACCATGCTGAGCGGGGCGGGGGAGCTGACCGTGGAGCCCACGTCGAGCCACGGCGTCCACCTCCACATCAGCCGCTTCGACTAGAGCAGTTTTGTGGAGGCCGGCTAGAAGGCGTCGGGGGCGGCGGCGATGCGGTCGAGGTCGGCGCGGGTGTAGGAGCCCAGGCTCCGGAAGTCCAGGTCGGTGTAATTCTTGATCCAGCGCATCGCGATTTTCACGGCCTTCCGGTAGCGCTGCTCGGCCTCGGCGTAGGCGGCGCGGCCCTTGTCGTCCTTCACCGTGGCCTTCAACCGGGCCAGGATGTCGTCGCACTCTTCCTGGAGCAGGCGCTTCACGAGGGCGAAGTCGTGGACCGCGTCGGGGCCGGCCGTGGTCTTGGCGTGGTGGCGGATGCGCTGGGCGATCTGGGCGACGGACATCCGGCCCGTGGCCAGGTCTTCCATCAGCGCCGGGTGGATCCCCGGCTTCCCCGCGAGGCTGTCGATCCCCTTGGCGCCCCGGCCGTTGAGCCAGCCTTCCACGTACTCGATGACCATCCGGCTGTTGCGGCGCGTCCCCTCGACGGTGATGGGCCCGGCGGGGACCTCGATCTTGACCGGGTAGTTGTCCGGGTTCGCCATCTCGGGAGTCGGCTTCCAGCCCGACGCGCGCAGGTCCCTGAACGGCTGGGCGGCGGTCTTCATGTGGAAGATGTGCGCGACCCAGGCGCGGATGAAGCCCTGCTGGGCCTCCCAGACCTTGTCGGCCCTGATCGCTTCGCCGGCCACCCGGTTCACCTCCGGGTCGGGGTTGGGCAGCGCCGTGGCCATGCCGCCGATGGGGATCGCGCTGCGCTTGAGGCAGATGGCCACGAGGCGGCGGAAGATATTGGCCAGGAACGGCGTCGTCTTGATGTCCACGCCGAAGCGGTCGGGCCAGACCGACTTGGGGTCGGCCATGACGTACTCGAAGATGCTCGCCTTCAGGTCCCAGCGGGCGGCGTTGAGCCCCGCCGCGTACGGGCCGAGCGCGTGGAGCATCTCCTCCATCTCGTACACGGCGGGGAGCGACTCCACGAGCACGACCGCGCGGATGACTGCCTTCTTGAGCCACGCCAGTTGCTCCTGGCTCACGGCGAACAGGTCGCGGTACCACGCCGCCTCGGCGGCCGCTTCCAGCTTGGGCAGGTAGAAGTAGATGCCCTGGCCGCGGTCGGCCTGGTGCCGCCCGGCGTAGTAGAGGGTCAGCGCGGTGCCGAGGATCGCCGCGTTGATGGGCTTGCCGTCCACCGTGACGTCGGCCTCGTCCAGGTGGAGGCCGCGCTCCCGGTGCATGAAGAAGGGCAGGTCGCCCTCGGCGATCTTGTACTCCTTGCGCTTCTCGGGGTCGTAGGAGGTCAGCTCGCGGTTGATCGCCGCCACGCGGTTCCCGGCGGCCTTCACCGTGTCGATGAGTCTGTGGCCGCCCGAGTCCTCGTCGTCGTCGAGGTCGCCCTCGGCGCGCTCGCCCTCCGGTCCCGGGTTGAGGGCGTTGATGAACATGCTCGTGATCGAGCACGGCCCCGAGATCTCGATCCCCGGCTTCAGCAGGTCGTCTGGCACGGGCGGCACCTGCCAGTCGCCCGTGTCGATGGGGCCCCCGGGCGGATGGGTGGCCGAGATTCCCCGATCGTGGGCCTTCTTGAGGACCTCGGCGCGTCTGGCGCGAAGCGCGCGGGCGCGCTGGTCCAACTGGTCGTGCAGGCGCACCAGATAGTCCAGGAACGCGGGGGTGAAGAGGTCGGCGGCGCCTTCGACCGGGGCAAACTTCACTCGGGTCGCTGCGGGCATGGCCCCTCTATTTTTCACGGCCCGCGGGCCCTGTCAACGGGAAAATCGGCTCCGGCGCCCGCTTGTGGCAGAATGATTCTCCGTGCCCCGCTCCGACACGCTGTGGCTCGCCGGGATCTGCGCGGCCCGCACCGGCGCTTCGATGATGAGCATGGCCTATCCGGCCATCCTTCCCATCGTTCAGCGCGAGTGGGGGCTCTCGGCGACCGCCGCAGGCTCCATCTCCTCGGCGTTTCAGTTGGGCACTGCTTTCGCGCTGGTGGTGGTTTCCACTCTGGCGGACCGGGTGGGGGCTCGGATTGTCTTCCTCTGGGCGGCCTTCGCCTCGGCCGTCGTCTCCCTGCTCCTGCCGGTCCTGGCCCAGGGATACTTTTCGGCCCTTTTCCTCTTCTCCGCCCTGGCCGTTTCGCTGGCCGGGACGTATACCCCGGGGCTCATCCTTCTTGCGGACCGCTTTCCCGTCGGACGGCGGGGGTGGGCGATCGGGTGGTTTCTCGCCTCCTCTTCCATCGGCTATACCCTGGCCCTTGGGCTGGCAGGGCTGGTGGTCCCCTTGGGGGGGTGGAAGATGGCCCTGATGGCCGTCGCTCTGGGGCCGGTCACCTGCGCCGCCCTGGCCATCCCCATCCTGCGTGGAACCACCCGGCGGCCTTCCACGGGCCAGGCCACCTGGAAATTCGGGGGCGACCTGCTCAAGAACCGCGCCGCTCAGCTCATGATCGCCGGCTACACGTTTCACTCCTGGGAGCTCCTGGGGATGTGGGCCTGGACCCCAGCCTTTCTGACCGCGGCGCTGGCGACCCACGGCCTGGGGGTGAGCCGCTCCGCGGGCATCGGGGCCAACCTGACCGCCCTCTTCCACGTCATGGGGATCGCCGCCAGCAGCATGGGCGGCTGGCTCTCAGACCGGTGGGGTCGCACTGCGGTCATCCTTGCGATGATGACCATGAGCACCCTCTGCTCGTTTACTTTCGGCTGGCTCCTGACCGCGCCCCTCGCCGTGGTGATCCTGGTGGGCCTCGTCTACGGCTTCTCGGCCATCGGCGACTCGCCGGTATACTCCACGGGGATCACCGAGGTCGTGGACCCCGCCCATCTGGGCTCGGTGCTTGCGGTGCGGTCCCTCCTGGGCTTCGGCGCCGGGGCGGTGGCGCCGCTTGTATTCGGGGCGGTGCTCGACCTCACGGATGGGCGGGTGGCGGGAGGTGTCTGGGGATGGGCCTTCAGCGTCCTGGGGGTCGGCGGGTTCCTCGGGATCTGCTCCATGTTCTGGCTGCGTGCCATTCCCGAGAGTCGGCGCATGGCGTCCGGCAAACGGTAACGCCCCCTCACCTTTATCCTCTCCCCCGCCGGGGGAGAGGGGAGGGTGAGGGGGTGGTAGACTTCAGCGTATGGCCCAGGGCGTCCTTCAAGGGAAAGTGGCGCTGATCACGGGGGCGGGCCGCGGGATCGGCAGGGCCGTGGCCCTGGCCTACGCGCGGGAGGGCGCGAGCCTGGCGCTCTGCTCCCGGACGAAGAAGGAGCTGGCCGCCACCCGCAAGGCCGTGGCGGAGCTGGGTGCCGCCGCGCTGGTCCAGACCTGCGACGTGAGCCGCGAGAAGGACGTCGAGCGCTTCGTCGGGCGCGCGCTGGAGAAGTTCGGCAGGATTGACGTGCTCGTGAACAACGCCGGCTTGGCCCACCGCACGGCCCCGCTGGTCGAGCTCTCGCCCGAGGAGTGGGACGGCGTCCTCGCCACGAACCTCCGCGGCGCGTGGCTCGTCGCGCGCGCGGTGGTGCCCCACCTGGTCAAGCAGCAGGGCGGCAGCGTCATCAACGTCTCCTCGTGGCTCGGCCGGGACGCGCTCACCGGCTACGGGGCCTACGGCGTCTCCAAGTGGGGGCTCGAGGGGCTCACCCGCTACCTCGCGCTGGAGGTCAAGCGCGCCGGGGTCCGCGTGAACTCGGTGAGCCCGGGCTACGTCGCGACGAAGATGACCAGCTACCGGGGCGCCAAACCCGAGACCGTCGTGGACCTGTTCGTGTACCTCGCCTCCGACGCGTCGGCCGGGCTCACGGGCCAGCAGCTGGACGTCGAGACCTGGAAGCGCGACCTGGGGATCCGGCGGAGATGATGCCCCTCACCTCTTCTCCTCTCCCCCGGGTGGGGGAGAGGCAGGGTGAGGGGGAGGAGAACCAGCCATGGCTACCGTGCTCTTCGTCGTCAAGGCCTCCATCACGCCCGACCAGGAGGCGGCCTTCAACCGCTGGTACGACACCGAGCACTGTCCCGAACTGCTCCAGTTCAAGGGGGCGCTGAGCGCGCGCCGCTACAAGGCCATCATGGGCGAGGACCGCTACCAGTACATGGCCGTGTACGAGTTCGAGAGCGAGGAGACGTTCCAGCGGTTCCTGACCTCGGAGCACCTGGCGACGCTCAAGAAGAAATATGACGCCGCCTTCGGCCGGGTGTCGGAGCGCGCGCGCTCCGCCTACGTCCAAGTGTTTCCGTGAGAGTGCGGGGGATCGGGCGGGGGCGCAAGATCCGGCGGGCCCTCGCCCGGGGCGGCGCCGGCGTGGCCGAGCAGCTGAACGACGCGGTGGGCGGCTGGCCCGGGGTGAAGGTCACGCCGATGTTCGGGCGGTGGGGGTACTTCGTCGGCGAGACGCTCTTCGCCTGCTTCCCGCTGCGACTGAAGGAGCACGACCTCTGGATCCGGCTCAGCCTCGAGGATCAGGCCCGCGCGCTCAAGACTCCCGGCGTCACGCCCCACCGGCGCTTCGCCGCCCGCGGATGGGTCGAGTGCCGGGTGGATTCGCCGGGGGCGGTGCCCCGGGCGCTCCGCTGGCTCCGCCGGGGCTACGAGGAGGTCAGGAGGCGGCCGAAGCGGGACTGACCGCTCCTGCCGGCTCGGCGCGCGGCTCCAGCTCGTCGATCTTCACCAGCGGGACCAGGAGCCAGGCCGCGGCGGTGAAGGCCGCGCTGATCACCACCAGCCACTGGTACCCCACGGTCGTGTAGAGCCACCCACCCACGATCGCCGACCCCTTCATCCCGAGGTTGAAGATGGACATCAGGAGGGCGAAGAAGGTCCCCTCCGCCTCCTTGGGGCAGGCGCGGGCCGCGAGATCCAGGAACGCGAGCTGGGCGATGAGGCTCACGCTCCCGAAGGCGAGATAGATGAGGACGGCCGAGGCGTGCCCCGCGAGCCCGAAGTAGGCCAGCGTGCCGATCACGCCGAAGCCGATGGACCAGTTGATGATCGTGCGGAGCGGGAAGGACTTGGAGTAGAGGAAGTAGAGCGCCGCCCCCGCGATGCCCGACGCGGCGCTGATGGAGTCGAGCGTCCCGATGAAGACCTTGGAGAACTTCAGGTGATCGGTCATGTAGTAGACGATGGACGGGCCGAAGGAGGGGCTGAAGTTGTAGAAGAAGATGAAGCCGGCGATTCCCCAGAGCCGCTTCGAGGCGATCCCGCTCCGGACCGATCGCCAGGTGCGCCGGAACACTTCGGGGTCCGAGCCGCGGGGGGTCTCCCGCACCGCCCAGAACACCATCAGGAAGGTCACCGCCGGGAAGATGGCGGTCAGCCTGAACGCGATGTTGAGCGGCGTGTGCTGGGCGAGGTAGCCGCCGGCGACACCCACGACGACCAGCGCAAGCATGATGGAGCCCCACTGGACGGCCTGGAGCGAGCCCGTGATGCCCAGGGCCTGCCCGTTCTCCACCATGAGGGCATCGGCCAGCACGTCGGCGAAGGCAAAGCCCAGCGCCATGAGCGTGAACAGCGCCAGTGTCAGCTGGTAGCTGCCCGTCGCCCAGTTCCCGAGCGAGAGCCCGGCGAGCACCGCGAAGAGCGTCGCCAGGATGAAGTAGCTCTTCCGGCGGTACCCCCAGAGCGGGAGGAAGTCCGAGATGAGGCCGTAGAGCGGCTTGATGTACCAGGGGATCGTGGCGATGGTGAAGAAGGTGGCGACATCGGCGGGCGAGAAGCGGAACTTCTCTTTCAGGAGGAACGTGAGCGACAGATCCGGCAGCGCCCACATCCCCTGGGCGAAGTACACCCACGCGAAGAGCAGCGCCAGCCGGCGCGTCTCCGGGTTCTCCCTGAAGACCTTCAGCGTGGCGTACACGATCGGTCCCTCCCAAAAGACGCTGGGCAAACCGGGCGTTGCCCCTTACTATACCCTCGATGGGACTCTACACGATCGAATGGCGCGACGGCGTGGCTGAGATCAGCCTCACCTGCGGCAAGGCCAACGCCCTGAACCCCCAGAGCCTCGTCGCCATCTCCCGGTCCCTGGATGAGGCAGGGGAGCGGGGCGCGCGGGGAGTGATCCTCTCCGGCTATGACCGGTTTTTCTCGTCCGGCCTCGACCTGGTTACCCTCTACGAGCTGGACCGGCCCACGCTGGACGCCTTCATCCGGGAGTTCGATCGGGTGATGCTCCAGGTCTTCGCCTTCCCCCGGCCCGTCGTGGCGGCAATCAACGGCCACGCGGTGGCCGGCGGCTGCATCCTGGCGCTGGCCTGCGACGCGCGCCTCATGCCCGACCATCGCGGCCAGATCGGCTTGAACGAGATCCGGCTCGGCCTGCCCTTCCCGGCCTCGGCCCTCGAGATCGCCCGGCACTGCCTGCCGATGGAGTTCGTGGACTCGATCCTCTACGGCGGCCAGCTCTACACGCCGCTCGAGGCCATGTCCCGGGGACTCGTGGATGGGCTGACCCCGGGCGATGTCATGGAGGAGGCGCGCCCGGTCTGTCGCCGCCTGGCCGACCAGCCCCCCGCGGCTTTCGAGACGATCAAGACCTCTCTCAAGCGCCCGGCCATCCGCCGGGCGAATGACATGCTCGACGAGCTGCGGAAAGCCTTCGTGGACGCCTGGTTCTCCTCCGACGGACGGCGCCTGGTCGGCGAGGCCCGCGCGCGGCTCCAGAAGTGATGGCCGAGCGGCGCCCGTCCGTCTGCCCTCACGACTGTCCTTCCGCGTGCAGCCTCGTGGTCACGCTCGAGGGCGGGCGGATCACGGACGTCACGGGGAACGCCGATCATCCCTTCACCCAGGGGGTGATCTGCGGCAAGGTCCACGACTACGCCGAGCGCGTCTATTCCCCCATGCGCGTCCTCACGCCCCTCCGGCGAATCGGGAAGAAGGGCGAGGGGCGGTTCGAGCGGATCTCCTGGGACGACGCCATCGCCGAAATCGCGCGACGCTTCGGAGAGATCAGCGCGCGTTGGGGCGCAGAGGCCATCCTGCCGTTCTCCTACGCCGGCACGCTCGGCATGGTCCAGTACTACGCGGGGCATCCCTTCTTCCACGCCCTCGGGGCGAGCCAGCTCGATCGCACCATCTGCATCTCCACCGCTTACGCCGGCTGGCGGGCCACCGTGGGCATGGTCGGCGGCAACGACTCGGAGCAGATGGTCGGGGCCGACTTGGTGATCCTCTGGGGGATCAACGCCGCCTACACCCACATCAACCTCATGACCTTCGTCAAGCGTGCCCGGGAGCGCGGCGCCTACATCGTCGCGATCGATCCCTACCGAACCCGCACGGCCAAGCAGGCCGACGAGCACCTGATGGTGCGGCCGGGGACCGACGCGGCTCTGGCGCTCGGCCTGATGAACGTGCTGATCGGCGAGGGGCTGGTGGACAGGGACTACGTCGAGCGGGCGACGCTGGGCATCGATCGGCTCGCCGAGCACGTGAAGGCGTATCCGCCGGAGCGGGTCTCCGAGATCACCGGGATTTCTGCGGAGAGGATCGTCACTCTGGGGCGCCGCTACGGCAGCACCCGCGCGAGCTTCATCAAGGTGGGTATCGGCCTCTCCCGTCACGACAACGGCGGCATGACCTGCCGCACCCTCGCCTGCCTGCCC
>LDXP01000038.1 GCA_001443385.1 Candidatus Rokubacteria bacterium CSP1-6 | reverse complement strand
TGGGAAGGATGGCGGCTCGGGTTCGGTTGGGGGACGGACGGGCCGGAGTCGGGTTTCTTTCCCTTCGCCCTGGGCCTGGGCCTGGCGGTCTGCTCTGTCGTGAGCCTCGTCCAGGCCCGGGCCATTTCGTCCGCCAGCCGCTTTGTCGAGCCGGGAAAGCTGGTGCCGGTGGCCAAGGTGGCCCTTCCCGCGGCGGGGATGGTCCTCCTCATCCACGTTGCCGGCCTGTACCTCTCGTCCGCCCTCTACATGGCCCTCTACATGCGCTGGATCGGGCGCCACCGCTGGAGCCTCGTGATCCTGATAAGCCTGGGCATTCCCCTCGTCACGTTCCTGGTTTTCGAGAAGTGGTTCCTGGTCCCGATGCCGAAGGGACCCGTTGAAGCCTGGCTCGGGTACTGACGCGGGACAGCCATGGGCGAGTTTTCAAATCTCCTCATGGGCTTTCAAATCGCCATCACCCCGTTCAACCTCTTCATTGCCCTGGTGGGGATCGTCCTGGGGACCATCATCGGCGTCCTCCCCGGCCTGGGCGGGGCCAACGGGGTCGCCATCCTGCTCCCCATCACCTTCACCATGCCGCCGACCTCCGCCATCATCTTTCTCTCCTGCATCTACTGGGGGGCGCTCTTCGGCGGGGCGATCACCTCGATCCTCTTCAACATCCCGGGCGAGCCCTGGTCCGTGGCCACCACCTTCGACGGCTACCCCCTGGCCAAGCGCGGCATGGCGGCGCAGGCCCTGACGGCCGCCTTCACCGCCTCCTTCGTGGGGGCCACCTTCGCCAACGTGCTCATCACGTTCTTTGCCCCGCTCCTGGCGGAGGTGGCGCTCAAGTTCGGCCCGCCCGAGTTCTTCGCCATCCAGCTTCTGACCTTTTCGGCCTTCGTGGGGCTCGGGGGGGGGAGCCCCGTCAAGACGCTGGCCTCGATCTTCATCGGCTTCATCCTGGCCGCGGTCGGGCTCGACATCGTGACCGGCAAGCTCCGGCTCACCTTCGCCAGCGTGGAGCTGATGCGGGGGTTCTCCTTCATCGTGGCCGTGATCGGGCTGTTCGGGATCGGGGAAATTTTCTTAACCGTTGAGGAAGGGCTGCGCTTCCGGGGGGAGAAGGCCAGGATCGGCTTCCGGGAGATGGTGACCACCTGGCGGGAGCTGGGCGGCTACTGGCGAACCTTCATCCGGAGCGCGCTGATCGGGTTCTGGATGGGCTTCAAGCCGGGCGGGGCGACACCAGCCTCGTTCATGAGCTACAGCTTCGCCAAGCGCTTCTCCAAGACGCCGGAAAAATTCGGCAAGGGGACCCTCGAGGGGGTGGTGGCCCCGGAGACCGCCGCTCATGCCGCCGGCGGAGCGGCCATGCTCCCCATGATCACACTGGGGATCCCGGGGTCGCCCACCGCGGCGGTGATGCTGGGCGGGCTCCTCATCTGGGGGCTCCAGCCCGGCCCGATGCTCTTCAAGGAGAAGCCGGAGTTCGTCTGGGGGCTCATCGCCAGCATGTACACCGGGAACGTGATCGGCGTCCTGGTGGTCCTCCTCTTCGTCCCCCTGTTCGCCTCCATCCTCCGCATCCCCTTCGCCGTCCTGACCCCCCTTATCGTGGTGATCTGCGCGATCGGCGCGTTCGCGGTCAACAACGCCCTGCTCGATGTCTGGTACATGCTCATCTTCGGGGTGATCGGCTACGTGTTTAAGAAGCTGGACTACCCGCTGGCGCCGCTGGTGCTGGCCCTGGTGCTCGGCGACATGGCGGAGACCGCCATCCGCCAGAGCCTTATCATGTCTCGAGGGAACCCCCTCATCTTCTTCTGGAGCCCGATCTCCGCGGTGATCACGACGGCGGCTCTCGTCCTCTTCTTTCTCCCGGCGCTTTCGCTCGGTTGGCGGCGGCTCAAAAGCGTCCTCGCGCCTGCCGCCTCCCATCCGGACCACACCCCCTAGACCTGCCAATGGCTACCGCTTCGGAGGGCTCTATGGCGAGGCTCTTCTGGCATTCGATGGCCGTCGATCACGTCCTGAGAGAACTCGAAACCGACCCTCAGGGCGGTTTACCCCAGGACGAGGTCGGCCGGCGGCTCGAACGATACGGCCACAACGAGCTCAAAAAGGAGGAGAAGGCCTCTCCGCTCGCCCTGTTCTTCAATCAGTTCAAGAACGTCCTCATCATCATCCTGCTGATCGCGACGGTCCTCTCGGCCCTCGTCGGAGAGCTGGTGGACGCCGCCCTCATCATGGTGATCGTGGTCTTCAGCGCGGTCTTGGGCTTTGTCCAGGAGTACCGCGCGGAGCGAGCCCTAGAGGCGCTGAAAAAAATGCTCACCCCGACCATCACGGCCATTCGGGGAGGCAGGGAGCTCGAGGTCCCCTCGAAGGACCTCGTGCCCGGGGACATCGTGCTCCTTGAGGCAGGGGATAAAATCCCCGCCGATGCCCGGCTGGTTGAAATCCACTCGTTACACTGCGATGAGGCGCCGCTGACCGGGGAGTCCATTCCCGTCACCAAGGAGCCTCGGCTTTTGCGTGAGGATGCGCCCATCGGCGACCGAAAAAACATGGTCTTCACCGGCACCACGGTAACCTACGGGCGGGGGAAGGCGGTCGTTACCGCGACGGCCATGAATACCGAGTTCGGCAAGATCGCCGAAGAAGTGGCGGCCGTGATCGAGGAGAAGACGCCCCTCGAGCGGAGAACCGAAGAGATCGGGAAGTGGCTCGGGATTATCGCCCTGACCATCTGCGTTCTGGTGGTGGGGATTAGCCTCGGACGAGAGTACTGGGCCGGCAAGATTGACCTGGAGTTCTCCCTGACCATGGTGATCTTTGCCATCGCCCTGGCCGTCGCCGCGGTCCCGGAGGCGCTGGCCGCCATCGTCACGGGCGCCTTGGCCATCGGGATGCACGAGATGGCCAAGCGGAACGCCCTCGTGCGGAAGATGCCGGCGGTCGAGACGCTGGGCTGCACGACGGTGATCTGCTCGGACAAGACCGGCACCCTGACGAAGGGGGAGATGACGGTCAGGCGACTGTTTGTCGGCGGCCGGGCGATCGAGGTGAGCGGGGTGGGCTACGCCCCCGAGGGCGGCCTCAGCCCGGCGGTCACCGATCGATCCGTCCAGCTGGTCCTGAAGGGGGGAGTCCTGTGCAGCGACGCCGTGCTCGGCGAAGAGGCGGGGCGATGGTTCGTGAAGGGGGACCCGACGGAAGGTGCCCTCGTGGTTGTCGCAGCCAAGGGAGGGGTGCACCAGGCAGAGACCCGGCTTCAATGCCCGAGGATCGAGGAGTTCCCATTCAGCTCTGAGCGAAAGCGGATGACCACCCTCCATACCATGGAAGATGGGACGAGGCTGGCCTTTATGAAAGGGGCGCCCGAGGTGCTCCTGGAGCGATGCTCCCATCGGTTGAATGGAGATGAACGGAGCGCGTTAAGCGACAGCGAGCGGACGAAAATACTGCAGGTCAATGAGGAGATGGCCGGGGACGCCTTACGGGTCATTGGCGTCGCCTACAAAGAGCTCCCGGAGATGGACGGGTATGGCGAGGAGTTCGTCGAACGGGAGCTGGTGTTCCTCGGCCTCGTGGGGATGATGGACCCGCCCCGGGAAGAGGCGATCGAGGCCGTGAAGGTCTGTCGGCAGATCCACATCAAGCCCGTCATGATCACCGGCGATCACAAGCTAACCGCTGTGGCTGTTGCGAAGGAATTGGGGATCTACCGGGAAGGGGATCTGGTGCTGACGGGCGAGGAGCTTGGCGCCCTGGGCGATGAGGGGTTCCAGGGCATTGTGGAGCGAGTGTCAGTGTACGCCAGGGTCTCGCCCATGGACAAGCTCAAGATCATCAAGGCGTGGAAGCGGAAGGGCGAAGTGGTCGCGATGACCGGCGACGGCGTCAACGATGCCCCGGCCCTGAAACACGCCGACATCGGGGTCGCCATGGGGATCACGGGCACCGAGGTGGCCAAGGAGGCCTCGGATATCGTCCTGAGCGACGACAACTTCGCCTCCATCGTGCGGGCCATCGAGCGGGGACGGTGGATCTACGACAACATCAAGAAGTACCTGACCTATTTGCTCCGGGCCAACATCACCGAAGTGGTCGTCCTCGGCGGGGTCGTCGTGGTGATGGGCCCCGAGTTCCTGCCCCTCCTGCCGGCCGCGATCCTTTACATCAACCTGGCGACCGATGGGCTGCCGGCGCTGGCCCTGGGCGTGGCGCCCCCTGACCCCGACATCATGCGGCGGCCGCCGCGGGACCCGAAGGAAAGCGTGTTTTCCCTGGATATTCGGGTTCTCATCGCGATGGCAGTGCTCATCGAATGCCCCATCTTCCTGTGGGTCTTCTTCCAGAACTTTGCCGATTTGGAGATGGCGCGAACGAAGATCTTCCTCATGTTCGTCCTCATCGAACTGGTCATCGCCATCAACTTCCGGTCTTTGCGGTACAGCCTCATCCAGGCGCCTCCCCACAAATGGCTCCTCCTCGCCATTGCGTGGGAACTGATTTTGGTCGCTGTCCTGATCCAGCTTCCCGCCGTCCGCGACGCGTTCGGAATCTCCATTCCCTCGGTCGGGGATGTCGGGGTGATCCTGGCCATCGCGCTCGGCGTCCTCATCTCGATCGAGATCGTCAAGGCTCTCCTGAGGAGGAAGGCCCCGGTCCGCGGGCGGGTCTCGGCGTAAACCGGGATGAGCCGAATCCGCTACAGCTACTCGGCCGGCTGTATGCTCCTCACCACCGGTCTGTTGAACCTCAGGCCGGCCGGCCGGCTGGCCTTTTTCTCGCTGTTTCGGCACCTCGCGAGCGGGCCCTTGGCGGGCGGCGCCGAGCATCGAGGCGGACCCGGCCCATGACGTGGCCGGACGTGGAGCCCGTCAAGAGCACGCGCATTTACGCGGAGATTGTTCGTCAGGTCAGGGCACTGATCGCGGAGGGGCGCCTCAAGTCCGGCGATCGGCTCCCTCCTGAGCGCGACCTCGCCCAGCAGTTCAAGGTCAGCCGCACATCCGTCCGCGAGGCACTCCGGACCCTGGAGAGCCTGGGGCTCATTGAGATCCGCCCCGGCGAGGGGACGTTCGTCCGGCGGGTTTCCGTGGAGTCCCTGATCGAGCCGCTCGCTCAGGTCATTCTCTCCCAGCGCGAGGCCGTCGGTGAGCTGTTCGAGGCGCGGCGCCTCATCGAGCCCGGCATCGCGGGCCTGGCGGCCCGGCGGGCCACGGAGGAGGAAATTCAAGAAATGGAACGGATCCTCGAAGAGCAGGCCTCGGAGGTTGCGGCGGGACGCACGGGGCTGGCCCAGGACGCCGCCTTTCATGCCTCGATCGCCGCCTCGGTCCGCAACCGGGCCATCCTGCGGATCGTCAATACGCTCATGGATCTCCTGGTCCAGAGCCGCGAGGAGTCGCTCCAGACCCCCGGGCGGCCGACCCGATCCCACCAGGACCACCAGCGGATCCTTGAGGCGATCCGCCGCAGGGACGAGGCGGGCGCCCGGCGGGCGATGCGGGACCACCTTATCGCGGTCGAAGCCCTGGTCATGGGGCGGGGAGGAGACGAAGTCCGCCCGCGGTGAAAGTCACGGCAGTTTCTCCCTACCCGCGTTGGGTGCATGCCCGACGGCTTTCCCCAAAGACGGTCCCTCAATCCGGAGCTTCAGCAGGCCGAGGAACCCGCGCCGGTTGTCCCGGCTCACCGCGAGGTAGAGGAGCGAGAACACGAGGTACGAGTAGGCGAACAGATACCCTGCGGTGAACGCGAATCTGGGGAGCGCCGCGAAAAGCGAAGGGAATATCTGAGGAAGTAACTGGGTGAGGAGCTGGGTTGAGAATAGCAAGAAGAGAAGCGTGCCATCTCTAAGCGAGAAAGAGAAAGAGGCCAGCATCACCACCCCGAGGAGGGACTGGGCCGCGGTCAGGAAGATCTCCTTGACCTGAACCGCGTCGAGCGGCATTGCTTCAAGCCGGCTTAGCGAGAGGCTGTAGGCCAGAGGGAGCGCCCCCACGAGAAGCGTCCACTGGTTCACCTTGGACGAGAGCAGAGTCCCCATTCCCGCGGCGGCACTCCCCCGGAGGACGAACAGGATCGCCACGATGAACTCGGGGGACTCGGAGGCCAGGGGTGCCAGCCACTGGATCAAGAGGTACTCCGGGACCTGGAAGATCTTTCCCGTGGCGATCAGGGACTCAGCGAACGGTTCCGCCGCCACGAGGATCGTAAGCCCGGAGAAGAGGAACATGGCGACGGTGGCTGCCCGCCGGAGCGGGAGCCGGAACCGGCTAATGAGGATCGTGGGCCCGACCAGGTGGGGCAACTCTACGGGCTGGCGCGCGACCGCCCGGAAGTAGAGCCCGACAAGGGAGAGGAGCACCACCGAATCCACCGCCGACAACGTCCCCTTGAGGGGGATCAGGAAGGAATAGCCGGTAGCAAGCAGGAGGTAGAGGAGCTCGATGCCGTGACCCGGCTCGAGGTGAATCTCAGTCTGCTTCCCCAGGCTCTTGAACCACAGAACGAAGACAAGCGCGGCCCAGCCGATCCCGATCAGGAGACGGTTGGCGCCGGTCATGTTGGCCGTGGCGTAGCCGACGTAGGCGGGATCCTTTCCCGCCTGCCAGGCCAGGTAGAGGTCTACGGCGTACTCGGGGAGCACCGCGATGATGGCCAGCGCCGCGATGGCCAGGCTCCGCGGGATGTCCAGCTGGGCCAGCTCGGCCGCCCACGAGAGGATGAACGCCGCCCCGAAGATCCCTATCCCCGAGGAGAGCGCTTCGAGTGGAGGCGAGAGGTGAATGCCGATCCACCGGATCAGGAGCCACTGGAGCGCGAGAGCGGAAGTTGATGTGAGCCAGATCGCGTGAGTCGCCATTCCGCTCCTTCCTTTCGCTCCCGCCCTTGCCATCCAGTCGGGCATTCGTCCGTTCCTCCAGGATCGAAGGCAAAAAAGCCGACGGAACGCCTCCCCTCAAGAGGCGCCGCCGGCTTACGCTTCAGCTGACCCTCCCAGGACGGAAAGTGCCCTCTGACAAGTCCGCCGGGCTCCGTGATGTTAGCAGCGTATCGCCCCTTGTCAAGATCTCGGGCCCGCCCGGTCTTTTCGACGGACGTGGCCGCGCGATGCGCCTCGTTGACTTTCCTTCACAGTCCAGAAGATACTGAGGCCGTGGCGCCAAGCAGCCCGGAACCCATAGCCCCCGCACCGGCCTGCGCGGATCTGTTATTCATAGGGACCTCGAGCTAAGCGCGGCGCCACGGTTCTCACTGGCAGGCTCGGCGCTCGACGATGACCCGCAAGACCAAGGGCCAAGTGGAAGCGGAAATCAGCCAGGCCGTGGTGAAGTTCGAGCTGGAATACATGGGTCGAGGCCCTAGCGACGTCCGGACCCGTCTCCTGCAGGACATGATTGTGGTCCGGCTCCAGGGGATCCTCACCCCGGCGGAGCGGCAGCTCGTAAAGGTCGAGGGCGTTGAGCTGATCAAGCAGGTGAGGGCCAAGCTGCTCGAGACGGGAAAGTCGGCGCTGAAGCAGAGCATGGAGGAGATCACCGGCCTCTCTGCCGTGAGCATGCACGCCGATCTCAGCACCACGACAGGAGAGCGGGTCATTCTCTTCGTCATGGCCGACAACGTGGAAGAGAAGTTCGGCGGCCTAAGAAGGTAAACGGCGTCGCCTTGACAGCAGGAGGTTGCCCCGGGTAGATTGGCTCAGAATCTGACGGTAGACTAGCCAGAAGGCACTTCCCTTTTGAGGGGCCGGCTGGAGCGTAGGCCGGGGGAGATTATCAAAGGTCTCCCCCGGCCTTTTTGTTGTCCCGGTCCGAACCAGGAAGGGAGGGATCGCCCATGGAGCGGCAAGAGATGGCTTCTGAGAGCTGGTGCCGGAAAACGTCGGTCCCCTCGTCAAGGTCCAGACACTTCTTGATCTTTCAAGCGATGAATGCCGCTGCATTTTGACGTTGTCGAGGCAAGGCGAAGTGATTTGGGCGGATTCTCGCTTATGAGGAGGACACAAGGATGTGGCCGTTCGGAAAGATCGCCTGCGGGGTCTGTGGGGAGCGCTTTTCGAAGGGCGAGCTGAAGCTCTCACTCCGCGACAAGCGGGTCGCGGTCTGCCAGCACTGTTTCGAGGGCTGGTGGATGCGCGGCCGGAAATGCGACCGTTGCGGGGAGCAGGTTACGGGAACTCAGGCCGTCGCGGTCTTCCCGGAGCAGCGGAGCCTCGGGCACTTCGACTGCGGCGGGATCCCTCTGAGCGCATAACCTCCGCGGGGTGCAGGACCGCGCGAAGCCGACTCATGAAACGGCCGGGAGAGCTTCAACATGCCCTCCGCCTGAGACTTGCCGCATCATGACCTTCAGCGAGCTTGTCCATCTCCGTCCGCAAGGCGGGAGCCTGGACCCGGTCGGTCCCGCCGACCGGTCCGAGGTCTGGGATGAGGAGCCTGTGGGGCGCGGCGACGCGCCCAGGCGGCTCCCTTCCGCTCCCCAAAACCTCGTGCGCGCCTACCTGAGGGAAATCGGAAACCGCCCCCTGCTGACGGGGGCCCAGGAAACCGAGGTCTGCCGTCGGCTCGAGAGCGCCCAGGCGGAACTACGCCGAGCGCTCGCCGCAATGCCGCTGGCTGTCCAGAAACTCATCGATCGTGCCGACAGCGCACGGAAGCACACCACCCCGCCGGATGAGCTGATCCTTCTTCCCGACGGGAGGGAACCCAAACGGGAAGAGATCGAGCTGGTCCTCGCCGCATTTGCCCGGATCAAGCGGCTTGAGCGGGAGATCGAGAAGCTCCAGTCTCACCTCAAGGACCGGCGTCGCTCGGCGTCCACCCGCGCGAGCTATCGCGGCCTGATTGCTCGGCGCCGCGCGGTCATTCAACAGGTGGTGGCTGGCCTTCCCATCAAGCCGGCCCTCGTGGACGAGCTGGCCGCAGAGATCCAGCGCCTGAACGACGAGATTCAAAAGCTCGCCGCGAGCTCCACGGTTCGGCGGCGGGTGCAGCAGCTCCGCGCTCTGGAGGCCAAGATCGGGCTCCCCCGCCAGCAGCTCCACGGGCTTCTGGCGATCATCGCCGAAAAGCGGCGGGGCGTGCGTGAGGCGAAGGGAGAACTGGTCGAGGCGAACCTGAAGCTGGTGGTCTCCGTGGCCAAGCGATACCAGAGGAGTGACCTGTCGCTCCTGGACCTCATCCAGGAAGGCAACATCGGGCTCATGAAAGCGGTGGACCGATTCCAGTACCGTCGCGGGTTCAAGTTCTCGACCTACGCCTTCTGGTGGATCCGGCAGGCCATCACCCGCGCGATCGCAGACCAGTCCCGGACCATCCGGATCCCCGTTCACATGGGTGAGGTCCTGCACCAGCTCTCACGGGTACACCGGTCCCTCATGAACGAGTTGGGGCGCGAGCCCGCGCTCGAGGAACTCACCCGGCGAACGGGCATTCCGGACAAGAAACTCCAGTTTATTCTGACATCTTCGCGGATCCCGGTATCGCTGGAGAAACCGGTCGGCGAGGACTCCCAGCTCAAGGATTTTCTCGAGGACACGCAGACCGTCTCGCCCGAGAGCGAGCTCTTCGGCCGGGACCTACGCCAGCAGGTGAAGCGGGCGCTGTCTACCCTTTCTGATAGGGAGCGGGAGATTCTCCGGCTCCGCTTCGGGATCGGGCGGGAAGGCGAACACACCCTGGACGAAGTCGGCCGGCGCTTCTCGGTCACCCGGGAGCGCATCCGCCAGATCGAGGCCAACGCCTTCCAGAAGCTCCGCCTCCGGAAGGCAAGCCTCAGGGTGCTGATCAAGATCTAGCCGGAGGCATTCGCTATCTCTTGTCCGTGTCGTGATCCAGGGAGGGCCCGCCCATGGAGCGCCAACAGGTAAGGGAGCGGATCCGCGAGCTGACACTGGCGTTCTTTCAAGCCAAGCTGGGCCTGACCCCTCGGTCGGTGGAGGTGCGGGGCGGGGGAGACACGCTCGAGGTCAGGGTCAGGGGGTTTTTCGCGCCGGCAGAGAAGGCGCTGATTGACCACCCCAAGGAGCGACGGGCCATCGAGGACTACTACCTCCGGCTGTTTGATCAGCTCCTTCCTCTCTTGAACGCCGGGGTCGGAAAGGCCGGCCCCATTGTCAGGGTCCAGACTCTTCTCGATCTTCGGGGCAATGAATGCGTGTTCATGGTGACCCTGGGGAAGGAAAGCGAAGTAATTATCCAGAATCCTGCGGAGGCTGAGCGGGAGTAAGCGGCAGCGGCGCGGGAAATAAGGAGATCGGGGGAGCGATCCAGCGACGAGACGACTCGGAGCGAATGGGGCTCTGCGCGAGCAAACGTTACGACGGCAAGCGCTGACTATTAGCGTCTTTGCGAGGAGGAGGCGGCGATGTGGAAATGGGTAGGCGTGACGATCACGGCTACGGCGGTAGCGGCGATGACCCTCGGCTGCTCTCAGCAGCCGTCAGGGACGGCAGCGGTGATCGAGGATAAGATCTACACGGTGACACCGGCCTCGGTGGTGGTGAAGGCCGGGATTCTCGCGGGCGAGGTCACGGAGATGAGAGTCACGGAGCGGGTCGAGAAGGGCTCGGGCCGCCTCGTCTCTCCGGCGAAGCTCACGGGGACGCTCAAGCTGAAGAATAGCTCTAAGGATCAGGCCGTCCGTCTTGTTGGGGGAAAGATCCAGTACATCGATGCCCAGGGGCAACCGATCAAGCTCGAGGAGACACGGACCGAGCCGACTATTAAGTTTGCCACGTACGGCGCCGAGCGGCTCGATCCCGGGCAGGATGCGACCCAGTCCGTGGACGTGGACTTCCCCGCCGAGGCCCTGAAGGCGAAGAAGCTGAAGGAGATCCGCCTCGAGCTCACGTACATCCCGTCACCGTACAAGGAGGAGACGGTCAACTTCACCGTTGTGATCAGCGGCCAGTAAGTCGGGGAGGTGGCTTCCCCCGCAGTCACCTCCGAGAAATCAAGCGGGTAATGTCCCAATTTGTGTGGAAAAAGGAAATGGTGCATTCTTCCGGGAAGATGTCAACCACCAACCGGCCGCCTGCCACGGCGGCCACCGGAGGAATGCGCCATGGGAGAGCATACCAGGAAGCGGCAGCGGGAGCATGAGAATCGGTTCAGCACCCTGGGGGAGCTGATCCACGCGCAGGTGCGGCGGGCCATCGAGACGGCGGTCCACGAGGAATTGCTCGCGGCGCTCGGGGCGGCCCCCTGGGAGCGCAGCGGGGCACGGCGGGGCTACCGCAACGGCGATAAGGAGCGGACGCTGACCGGGCCCACGGGCCCGCTCCCCCTGACTCTCCCGCGGGGCACCATGCCGTGCTACCCTGAAGTTCAGGTGGAGCGCCGGGAGGATGCGCTCTCTCCAATTTCGACATTATTCGGGACACCACCGTGACATTTTCATAGACCAACAGCAGACCCCGTTGATCGGCTTGACAGCGGCCCGGGGGATGGGATAGGGTGTTTTCCACTATGACGGGTGAGCGTTCGCTCCGGATGCTTCGACTGGGCCTGATTCTGGTCCTTCCGGGCCTGCCCGGAGCATCCGCCGCGTAGCGCGAACGCCGGATGCCACGGGCGGGAGAGCCCGTGGCTGGAGACGCGAGTGAGGGCCACGGGACACCCCGTGGCCCTTTGATTTTTGGCGCGAACTCCTTGACACGGAAGAGGGGATTTTGCTAGGTTTATAAGGATTTTCCGGCCCACCACGGGGAGATCTCGACCGATGGTCAAGTACGTGTACTTCTTCGGCGGCGGGAAGGCGGAAGGATCCGCTGGAATGCGGGACCTCCTGGGGGGAAAGGGGTGCGATCTGGCGGAGATGACGAATCTCGGCATCCCGGTGCCCCCGGGCTTCACGATCACGACCGAGGCGTGCGTTGAGTACTTCAGACGGGAGAAACGGCATCCGGACGGCATGTGGGACGAGGTGGTCACCAACCTGCGGCGGCTGGAGTCCGCCATCAATCTGCGCTTCGGGGACCCGGCGAGCCCGCTCCTGGTGTCGGTGCGATCGGGGGCCCGCGTGTCGATGCCGGGCATGATGGACACGGTCCTGAATCTCGGCCTCAACGATGCGAGCGTGGTCGGGCTCGCCCGGCGGACCAAGAACGACCGCTTCGCGTGGGACTGCTACCGTCGCTTCGTCATGATGTTCGGCGACGTGGTGCTGGGTCTGGAGCGGGCTGCCTTCGCGCGGCTCCTCGACGAGAGCAAGGCGCGCATCGGCGCGAAGAGCGATCCCGAGGTGCCCGCCGAGGCGCTCGTGGACCTGGTGGGCCGGTACAAGACGCTGGTCAGGGAGAAGACGGGGGAGGCGTTCCCTCAAGATCCCCTCGAGCAGCTCCGCCTGTCGATCGACGCGGTCTTCAACTCCTGGAACACCCAGCGGGCGGTCGCCTACCGCAAGATACACGGGATCCCCCACGACTGGGGGACCGGGGTCAGCGTGATGGCGATGGTGTTCGGCAACCTGGGTGAGAGCTCGGGAACCGGCGTGGCCTTCACCCGGAACCCCGCCACGGGCGAGCGGCGCTTCTTCGGGGAATTCCTCGTCAACGCCCAGGGGGAGGACGTTGTCGGCGGTGTCCGCACCCCCGAGCCCATCACGGCGCTCCAGGCGCGGGCGCCGAAGGTCTACGAGGAGCTGGTCGCGATCAAGGACCGGCTGGAGCGCCACTACCGCGACATGCAGGACGTCGAGTTCACCGTCCAGGACGGAACGCTCTACCTGCTGCAGACCCGGTCCGGGAAGCGGACGGCCAAGGCGGCGGTACGGATGGCCGTCGAGATGGTTCGCGAAGGGCTCATCGACAAGGAGACCGCGCTGCTCCGCCTGGAGCCGCACCGCCTCCACGAGCTGCTGCACTTCATCTTCGACCCCACCGACAAGGCGCGGGCCATCGGGAAGGGGCGCCTGCTGGCCAAGGGCCTCCCGGCGGGTCCAGGCGCTGCCGTCGGGCGGGTGGTCTTCAACGCCGATCGCGCGGTGGAGTGGGCCAAGAGCGGCCAGAAGGTCCTGCTGGTCCGCCCGGAGACCTCGCCCGAGGACGTGGCCGGCATGTGGGCCGGCGAGGGGATCCTGACGTCCCGGGGCGGCCTCACCTCGCACGCCGCCGTGGTGGCGCGGGGAATGGGCAAGTGCTGCATCGTCGGCGCGGGCGACATCTTCGTGGACGAGGAGCGCCGCGCGTTTCAGGCCGGCCGGACCCTCGTCCGCGAGGGAGACCTGATCTCGATCGACGGCCACACCGGCGAGATTCTCCTGGACGCAGTCACGCGAATTCCGCCGCCGATCAGCGAGGAGCTCCGCGTGTTCCTGAAGTGGGCGGACGAGACCCGTACCCTGGGCGTGCGCGCCAACGCCGACACGCCCGAGGACGCCCGGAAGGCCCGGGAGAACGGCGGGGAGGGGATCGGCCTCGTCCGCACCGAGCACATGTTCTTCCAGGCCGAGCGCATTCCGATCGTGCGCGAGATGATCATGGCCGGCGACACGAAGGCGCGGCAGGTGGCGCTCGAGAAGTTGCTGCCCCTCCAGCGCGAGGACTTCATCGGGATCTTCCGGGCGATGGACGGGTTCCCGGTGACCGTCCGCCTGCTCGACCCGCCCCTGCACGAGTTCCTCCCGAAGTACACGGAGCTCCTGGAGGAGCACACGCGCCTCGACGCGCTGGGGATCAACCAGGCGCGTGCCCGCCAGCTCGAAGACGTCATGGCCAAGGTGCGCTCGCTCCAGGAGGCGAACCCGATGCTCGGGCACCGCGGCTGCCGCCTGGGGATCACGTTCCCGGAGATCTACGAGATGCAGGTGCGCGCCATCATGGAGGCGGCCTGCGCGGTCACCCGGGAAGGGGTCAAGGTCGAACCGGAGATCATGATCCCCCTCACGGGGACGGTGGGCGAGATGAAGCTCACCCACGAGATGACCCGGTCCGTGGCCGACACGGTGATGGCCGACGCGGGCGCGGACGTCAAGTACCTGATCGGTACGATGATCGAGGTGCCGCGGGCGGCGCTGGTGGCGGATCGGATCGCGGAGGACGCGGAATTCTTCTCGTTCGGGACGAACGACCTCACCCAGATGACGTTCGGCTACAGCCGCGACGACATCGGGAAGTTCCTGCCGTTCTATATCGACCGGGGGCTCCTGCCCTCCGATCCGTTCTCGGTCCTGGACCAAGAGGGGGTCGGGGAGCTGATCAGGATCGGCATCGAGCGCGGGCGGAAGACCCGGCCTGGCCTGAAGGTGGGCATCTGCGGGGAGCACGGGGGGGAAGCGTCCTCCGTCGAGTTCTGCCACCGCGTGGGCATGACCTACGTCTCCTGCTCGCCCTTCATGATTCCCGTCGCGCGTCTGGCGGCGGCTCAGGCCCGGATCAAAGAGCAACGAGCGCGCATGGAGGGTCCGAATGCCTGAGCTGGAAGGAGTGTTCATCCCGGTCCCGACGCCCTTCCGGGGGGAGGCGGTGGCCCTCGACCGCCTGAAGGCCAACCTGGCGCGCTGGAACGAGACCGCGCTGGCCGGCTACGTCATCCTCGGCTCCACGGGGGAGTTTCCGCTGCTCACGGAGGCGGAGAAGGATGCGGTCCTCGTGGCGGCGCGGGAGGCCATTCCGCGCGAGAAGTTCTTCATCGCCGGGACCGGGACCGAGTCCACGCAGGGCACGATCCGCCAGACCCGGCGCGCCGCGGAGATCGGGGCCGACGCGGCGATTGTCATCACCCCCCACTACTACAAAAAGGGGCTCTCCCAGCCGGCGGCGCAGATCCGGCATTACCTGGCGGTCGCGGAGGCCTCGTCCATTCCGGTGATGATCTACAACTTCCCGCAGAACACCGGCATCAACCTGGAGCCGGAGACCGTCGCGCGGATCGCCGAGCACGCGAACGTGTGCGGGATCAAGGATTCCTCGGGGAACATCGCGCAGGCGGCGCAGCTCATCCACCTGACGCCGAAGTCCTTCCACGTGCTGGTGGGGGCGGCGTCGGCCCTGCTGCCGTCGTTGACGCTGGGCTCATCCGGAGGGATCCTGGCCCTGGCGGTCCTCGCCGCCCGGGAGCACTGCGAGGTCTACTCGCTCGCGCGGCGGGGACGCTGGGACGAGGCGCGCGAGCTCGTGCATCGAATGCTGGCGGTGGATCGCGGCGTCCACGGCCGCCACGGCATCGGGGGCCTCAAGGCGGCCCTGGACCTGCTCGGCTTCTACGGCGGTCCCTGCCGGGCGCCGCTCGCCACGCCCGACGGCGACGCCATCGATGAGATCCGGGAGCTTTTGGCCACGGCCGGTCTGCTTTAAGGGGAGGCATTGGCAGTGAAACTCACAGGGGCGCGGATTTTTCTCGAGTGTCTGAAGCGCGAGGGCGTGGACGTGCTCTTCGGCCTGCCGGGCGGAGCGGTGCTCCCGATCTACGACGCCCTCTACGACTTCGCCGGGCTGCGCCACATCCTCGTCCGCCAGGAAGCGGCGGCCGGTCACGCCGCGGAGGGATACGCCCGCACGACCGGGAAGGTCGGAGTCGCCCTCGTCACGTCGGGCCCGGCGGCCACCAACCTGGTGACCGCGCTCCAGGACGCCTACATGGACTCCATCCCGATCGTCGCCTTCACCGGCCAGGTGCCGACCCATCTGATCGGCAACGACGCCTTCCAGGAAGCCGACAACGTCGGCATCACGCGGCCCTGCACGAAGCACAACTTCCTGGTGAAGGACGGCAAGGACCTCGGCTCGACCATCAAAGAGGCGTTCTATCTCGCCGCCACCGGCCGCCCGGGACCGGTCCACGTGGACCTGCCCAAGGACGTCCTGGTGAAGGAGTGGCCCTTCGAGTACCCGGACAAGATCCATCTCCGCTCGTACAACCCCACCTACGACGGCCATCCCGGCCAGATCAAGAAGGCCGCGCGCGCGATCCTGAAGGCCAAGCGTCCCGTACTCTACGTGGGCGGCGGTGTCATCTCCTCGGACGCCTCCGAAGAAGTCCGGCGGCTGGCCGAGATGACCCAGACCCCGGTGACCACCACGCTGATGGGGCTCGGGGCCTTCCCGTCCGATCATCCGCTCTCCCTCGAAATGCTCGGCATGCACGGCACGTACTACGCCAACATGGCGGTCCATCAGTCGGACTGCCTGATCGCGGTCGGGGCGCGGTTCGACGACCGGGTGACGGGCAAGGTGGAAATGTTCGCGCCCAACGCCGAGATCATCCACATCGACATCGATCCCTCGTCCATCTCCAAGAACATCCAGGTGCACATTCCCATCGTCGGCGATTGCCGGCGGGTTCTTGCCCGGCTGATCAAGGAGATCGAGGCGGAGACCCAGCAGGGCGTGCCGTCGCTGGCCCGCGAGGCGCGCAAGCAGTGGCACGACCAGATCGCCCGCTGGAAGGCTGAGTTCCCGCTCCGCTACGACTGGGACGACGAGGTGATCAAGCCCCAGTACGTCATCCAGGAGATCTCGAATCTCACGCGGGGCGAAGCGCTCATCGTGACCGGCGTGGGGCAGCACCAGATGTGGGCGGCGCAGTACTACCGCTTCAAGCATCCCCGGGCCTGGTGCACGTCCGGCGGCCTCGGGACCATGGGGTACGGGCTGCCCACGGCGATGGGGGTGCAGGCGGCCCACCCGGATAAGCTCGTGGTCAACATCGACGGCGACGGCAGCTTCCAAATGAACAGCCAGGAGCTGGCCACGGTCTACGAGAGCCGGCTGCCGGTGAAGACCGTGATCATCAACAACGGCTGCCACGGTATGGTGCGCCAGTGGCAGGAGATCATCTACAAGGAGCGCTACTGCTCGATCGACCTGTCGTCCGGTCCCGACTTCGTGAAGCTGGCGGAGGCCTATGGGTGCGTGGGCATCCGCGCGACCAAGCCGAGCGAGGTGGTGCCGGCGCTGGAGAAAGCGTTCGCCACCCCGGGCCCGATCGTCGTCGACATGGTGGTGGACCGGGAGGAGAACGTGTTCCCGATGGTCCCGGCGGGCGGGGCGAACAAGGACATGATCCTCGAGCGCCCCGGCAAGGAAGCCAAGGCCAAAGCCGCCAAATCTCAGACCGGCTTTTGACGCTTTCTGTTTTTAGTGAGATCAGCTTTTAGGTAGCAATGATGCAGGAATCAGCTTTCAGGTGGCTATGATGCAGAATAATAGCGAGCCCCAAAAGCATACGATCGCGGTGCTGGTCGAGAACCGATTCGGCGTGCTCTCGCGCGTCGCGGGGCTCTTCAGCGCGCGGGGCTACAACATCGAGAGCCTGTCGGTGGGCGAGACGCTCGACCCGACGGTCTCCCGGATGACGCTGGTCGTGCGCGGCGACGCGTTCGTCATCGAGCAGGTGATCAAGCAGCTCCACAAGCTGATCGACGTGATCAAGGTCACCGACCTGACCGAGGAGAACCACGTCGAGCGCGAGATGATTCTCGTCAAGGTCAACGCCGAGCCGACGTCGCGAGCCGAGATTTTGCGCATCGCCGACATCTTCAGGGCGAAGGTCGTGGACGTGACGCCCGCCACGTACACCCTCGAGGCGACCGGCGACGAGTCGAAGGTGACCGCGATCGTCGAGCTGCTTCGCCCCTTCGGCATCCAGGAGCTGGTCCGGACCGGCAAGGTGGCCATCGCGCGAGGGGCGAAGGCGCGGTTGCGGCGGGCGGAGGAGAAACTGGGGAAGGTCCGGGAGCCCGTCCCGGAGTCGAGGGACGCCGCGCGGGACATTGGCTTCGAGGATTGAAGAGGAGGACGCCAGCGTGCCAGCCAGAATTTATTACGACCAGGATGCGGATCTGGGACTGCTCCGCGGGAAGAAGATCGCGGTCATCGGCTACGGCAGCCAAGGGCACGCCCACGCCCTGAACCTGAAGGATTCGGGGCAGGACGTCGTCGTGGGGCTCTACAAGGGCTCGAAGAGCTGGGCGAAGGCGGAGAAGGATGGCGTCAAGGTCGCCACCGTGGCGGAGGCGGCCCAGATGGCCGACGTCGTCATGATCCTCCTCCCGGACCAGAGCCAGCGACAGGTCTACGAGGAGTCCATCAAGGGCGGCCTCGGCAAGGGCAAGACCCTGATGTTCGCCCATGGCTTCAACATCCATTTCAACCAGGTGGTGCCGCCTCCGGACGTGGACGTCTCCATGATCGCCCCCAAGGCTCCCGGCCACGTCATGCGGGACCTTTTCACCCAGGGGCCCGGCGTCCCGGCGCTGCTCGCGGTGCAGCAGGACGTCTCGGGGAAAGCCAGAGATATGGCGCTGGCGTACGCCCGGGGCGTGGGCTGCACACGGGCGGGAGTCATCGAGACCACCTTCAAGGAGGAAACGGAGACCGACCTTTTCGGCGAGCAGACGACGCTCTGCGGCGGGATCTCCCACCTGATCAAGATGGCCTTCGAGACCCTGGTCGAGGCCGGCTACCAGCCCGAGGTGGCGTACTTCGAGTGCATGCACGAGATGAAGCTGATCGTGGATCTGTTCTACCAGGGCGGCCTGGCCTACATGCGCTACTCGGTCTCCGACACCGCCGAATACGGTGACTACACGCGGGGCCCGCGCGTGATCAATGAAGCGACGCGAGCCGAGATGCGCAAGATCCTGGGAGAGATCCAGTCGGGGCAGTTCGCCCGCGACTGGGTCCTGGAGAACCAGGCCAACCGGGCGCAGTTCCTCGCCATGCGGAAGCGCGACGCCGCGCACCCCATCGAGGAGGTCGGCAAACACCTCCGGGCGATGATGAGCTGGATCAAGCCGCCGCGGATGTAAGATAGAGGAGTGAGGAGGATTCCCGTTGCCCCGGAGGGTTGGCCGTTCATCCTGATTCCCGCCGCCGGAGCGGGGGCGCTGGGGTGGGCCGATTGGTGGTGGGCGGCCGCGGTGCTCGGCGGGGCTGCGCTGGCAAGCCTGGGCTTCTTCAGGGACCCCGAGCGGACGCCGCCGGAGGTGCCGGGCGCGGTGCTGGCGCCCGCCGACGGACGGGTCAGGGAGATCAGGGAGGTGCGCGATCCGTTCGTGGGAGAGGCGGTGCGGGTGTCCATCTTCCTCTCCCCGCTGGATGTGCACGTGAACCGGTCACCGCTGGCAGGGCTGGTGGCAGAGGTCGAGTTCCATCCGGGGCGCTTCCTGGCGGCCTACCGCCCTGAAGCCTCCGAGGAGAACGAGCGGTGCCGGATCGCGCTCCAGGGCGAGTCGGCGCGGGTGACGGTGACCCAGATTGCGGGGGTCGTCGCGCGCCGGGTCGTGTGCCGGGTGCGCCCCGGTGACAAGCTCCGGGCGGGGGAGCGCTTCGGGCTGATCCGCTTCGGGTCGCGGACGGACCTCTTCATGCCCCGGGGCAGCGACGTCCGGTGCCGGCCAGGCGATAAGGTTCGAGGGGGAGAGACGATCATGGGAGTGCTGAGATGAGACGGAGGCTGATCGGCGGCGAGGGCGCCCGGGCCGCGCGGCGGCGCCGGTGGCAGAGCCTGAGGGAAAAGCGCCGGCGGGGGATCTTCCTGCTGCCGAGCCTGCTGACCACCGCGAACCTCTTCAGCGGATTCCTGGCGGTGCTGCTGACGGCGAACGGCCGGTACGCGGACGCGGCTGTCGCCATTCTGGCTGCCATCCTGCTGGACATCCTCGATGGCAAAGTGGCGCGGCTCACCAACACCACGACCCAGTTCGGGCTTGAGTTCGACTCCCTGGCCGACGTGGTGTCGTTCTGCGTGGCCCCCGCCTTCCTGCTGTACGCCTGGGCGCTGTCGCAGCTGGGACGGGCCGCCTGGCTCGCCGCCTTCCTGTTCGTGATCTGCGGGGCCCTTCGGCTGGCCCGGTTCAACGTGTACGCCGGCCTGCTGGACCGACGGTTCTTCGTGGGACTGCCGACGCCGGCGGCCGCGGGACTGGCGGCCGCCTCGGTGCTCTTCCTGGCGGACGAGGAGATCGCGCGCTGGGGACTGCTCGCCATCAGCGCTGCCACGTACGTCGTGGCCGTGCTGATGGTCTCCACCTTCCGCTACTGGAGCTTCAAGGAGGTGGATTTCTCCCGGCGCCATCGGCTGGGGATCCTGCTGCTGGTCGTGCTCGGGGTGCTTATCGTCGCCACGTACCACCAGCTCTTCCTCTTCGCCCTGTTCGGGCTCTACGTCCTGTCCGGGCCCGCGCGCCGCCTGTGGGTGCGGAAGCCGGAAAGCGTGCCGAGCGGCGACACCGAGCGGAAAGAGGGCCAATAACGCCAGCGCGCGGGTCCCCACGGGGGATCGGCGCAGAACAGTGCACGTGGAGGGGATCATGGATCGCGTCATCATATTCGACACCACGTTGAGGGACGGGGAGCAGGCCCCGGGCTTTTCGATGAACACCATGGAGAAGCTCGAGATGGCCCGGCAGCTGGCCCGGCTCAACGTGGACGTCATCGAGGCCGGCTTCCCCATTTCCTCCGACGAGGACTTCGAAGCCACCCGCGAGGTGGCCCGCCAGGTCGGAACCCTGGAGGGCTCGCCCATCATCTGCGGTCTGTCGCGGGTGGGGCTGGCCGACATCGACCGCTGCTGGGAGGCGGTCAAGTACGCCAAGCGGCCGCGCGTCCACACCTTCGTGGCCACGTCGGACATCCACCTGAAATATAAGCTCCGCAAGACGCGCGCCGAGGTGCTGAAGGCGGCGGTGGACGCGGTGAAGCACGCGCGCGGGTACTGCGCCGACGTGGAGTTCTCGCCGGAGGACGCGTCGCGCTCGGACTTCGACTACATGTGCGACGTGCTGGAGGCCGTGATCGACGCGGGCGCCACGACCATCAACATCCCCGACACCGTCGGGTACGCCATCCCCCAGGAGTGGGGGGAGCGCATCGCACGCATCCGGCAGCGTGTCAGGAACATCGGCCAGGCGATCCTCTCGGTCCACTGCCACAACGACCTCGGGCAGGCGGTCGCCAACTCGCTCGCCGCGATCATGAACGGGGCCCGGCAGGTGGAGTGCACGATCAACGGGATCGGAGAGCGTGCCGGCAACGCCTCCCTCGAAGAGATCGTGATGGCGCTGAAAACGCGCAAGGACTTTTTCGGCCTCGAGTCCCGCGTCAGGACCGAGGAGATCTTCCGGGCCTCCCGGCTCCTCTCCCACATCACGGGCGTGCACGTCCAGCCGAACAAGGCCATCGTCGGCGAGAACGCCTTCGCCCACGAGGCGGGCATCCACCAGGACGGCGTCCTCAAGGAGAAGCTCACCTACGAGATCATGCGGCCGCAGGACATCGGCCGGACCTCCAACAAGCTCGTGATGGGGAAGCATTCGGGGCGCCACGCGCTGGCCGCGCGCCTGAAGGATCTGGGCTTCGAGCTCGAGGGCGCCGAGCTGGACAAGGCGTTCAAGAAGTTCAAGGACCTCGCCGACAAGAAGAAGGAAGTGTACGACGACGACCTGATCGCGATCGTGCAGGGGGAGATGGCGCACGTTCCCGAGACCTACGCCCTTGACTACCTCCACGTGATCAGCGGGACGGGGATCATCCCGTCGGCCACGATCCGGCTGAGCAAGGAGGGGCAGGTCTTCCAGGACTCCGGGGTGGGGGACGGGCCGGTGGACGCCGCCCTGAACGCGATCGACGCGGTCACGGGGCTCAAGGGCCGCCTCCTCGATTACCAGCTGCGCGCCATCACCGGGGGCAAGGACGCGATCGGCGAGGTGTCGGTCAAGGTGGATTTCGACGGCAGCGTGGTGACCGGCAAGGGCGCGTCCACGGACGTCATCGAGGCCAGCGCCCGCGCCTACGTGAACGCCCTGAACCGCGCGGTCCATCCCGTGGCAGCCCGCATGCGGGAGAGCGGCCCATAGCAGCGCGCGGCTCCAACGCACAACCCAGACGCAGGGGAGAGCCCGGAGACGGGCTCTCCGCCTCTTGAGGCACGGCGATGCCGATGACCATCACCGAGAAGATCCTCGCGGCTCACGCCGACAAAGGCGAAGTGCGCCCGGGCGAGCTGATCACCTGCCGGCTCGACATGCTCATGGGCAACGACATCACCGCGCCCATCGCGATCAAGGAGTTCGAGAAGGCGGGCGCGGCTTCGGTGTTCGAGCCCGACCGCCTGGCGATCGTCCTGAGCCACTTCGTCCCTGCCAAGGACATCAAGTCCGCTGACCAATGTCGCATCGCCCGTGACTTCGCGAAGAAGCACCGGCTCAAGTATTTCTTCGACGAGGGGCGCGGCGGCATCGAGCATATCCTCCTCCCCCAGGAGGGCCTGGTCGTTCCGGGCGACATTGTGCTGGGCGCGGATTCGCACTCGTGCACCTACGGGGGCCTCGGGTGCTTCGGCACGGGGGTGGGCTCCACCGACCTTGCGGCGGCGATGATCACCGGGGAGACGTGGTTCAAGGTCCCGGAATCGATGAAGTTCCACTTCTACGGCCGGCTCGCGCCCTGGTCCTCCGCCAAGGACCTGATCCTCTACGCCATCGGCCAGATCGGCGTTGACGGCGCCACCTACCGCGCCATGGAGTTCACCGGGGAGGTGGTCGAGCGCCTGCCGGTGGATCAGCGCCTCACCCTCTGCAACATGGCGATCGAGGCCGGCGGGAAAAGCGGGATCGTCGCGGCCGACGAGATCACGCTCGAATACGTGAAGCCCCGGGCCAAGCGCCCCTGGGCCCTCTACAAGTCCGACCCCGACGCCGCCTACCATTCCGTGTACGAGTGGGACGCCGGGAAGATCGGCCTCCAGGTGGCGTGCCCGTACTCGCCGGACAACGTCAAGCCCCTCGAGGAGGTTGTGGGGATCGAGGTGGACCAGGTCTTCATCGGCTCCTGCACGAACGCCCGCATGGAGGACCTCCGCATCGCGGCGCGGATCATGCGCGGCAAGAAGGTGGCGCCCTACGTGCGGTGCATCGTGATCCCCGCCACCCATCAGGTCTTCCAGGAGGCCCTCAAGGAGGGGCTGATCGAGGTCTTCTCCGAGGCCGGGTGCGCCATCTCCGAAGCCACGTGCGGGCCGTGCCTCGGCGGCTACAACGGCGTCCTGGGCGCCGAGGAGGTGTGCCTCAGCACCTCGAACCGCAACTTCCCAGGCCGGATGGGGCATCCGAAGGCCAAGGTCTATCTGGCGAGCCCGGCGGTGGCGGCGGCCACGGCCGTCACGGGCAAGATCACCCACCCCGAGGAAGTGGCGAGGGAGACGGAAGCATGAACCTGTACGGCAAGGCGTGGAAGTTCGGCGACAACGTGGACACCGACCAGATCATTCCGGCCCGCTACCTGGTCACCTCGGATCCCGAGGAGCTGGGCAAGCACTGCCTGGAGGACGCGGAGCCCGAATTCGCCAAGAAGGTCCGGATCGGCGACGTGCTGGTCGGACTCAGGAACTTCGGCTGCGGGTCGTCGCGGGAGCACGCCCCCATCTCGATCAAGGCGGTCGGCGTGTCGGCGGTGATCGCCAAATCCTTCGCCCGGATCTTCTACCGGAACTCGATCAACCTGGGGCTGCCGCTCTTCGAGACGGACGCCGCCGAGCGCATCGAGCAGGGGGACGACCTGGAGCTGAACCCGGCCACGGGAGAGATCAAGAACCTGACGAAGGGGGAGCGCTACCAGGCCCAGCCGCTTCCCGAGTTCGCCCGGGAGATCATGGCCGCGGGCGGGCTGATGAAGTACGTGGCGAAAAAGAAGGGGCTGGGGCGAGGTGTCGGAAGGGGGGCGTAGCCACCTCCGCGGATATGGCTACCCATAGGATCGCGGTGCTGCCCGGCGACGGGATCGGCCAGGAGGTGACCCCCGAGGCGTTCAAGATCCTCCAGGTCGTGGCGAAGGGCTCCGGCGTGGGCTTCGAGTTCGAGCAGGGCCTGGTGGGCGGCGCCGCCATCGACGAGGCGGGTGACCCGCTGCCGGACGTCACGTTCCGGCTCTGCGAGGCGAGCCGGGCCATCCTCTTCGGGGCAGTCGGCGGCCCCAAATGGGACGACGTGCCGCACGAGAGGCGGCCCGAGCGCGGCCTGCTCCGGCTCCGGAAGGAGCTCGACCTGTTCGCGAACCTCCGGCCGGTCAAGTGCTTCCCGATGCTGGTGGACGCCTCCCCCCTGCGGCGCT
>LDXP01000037.1 GCA_001443385.1 Candidatus Rokubacteria bacterium CSP1-6 | reverse complement strand
CGGGACCGAGGCCCAGATCGGCGTCGTCATGGGGATGTACAACGCGGCGGGGATCTTCTGCCAGCCGCTGGTGGGGGCCTGGGTCGATCGTGTCGGCCGCCGCCCCTTCATGGTCTTCGGCATCAGCCTCGTGGTGGCCGCCTCGCTCGGCTTCAACCTCTTCGCCTCGCTTGCCCTCTTTGCGGCCCTGAGAGCCTTTCAGGGCATCGGGTTTTCGGCGTTCTTCGTGTCGAACTACACCATGGTCGTGGACCTGGTCCCGCCGGAGCGCCGGGGCTGGGCGCTCGGCATCTTTGGAATCTCAGGTCTCCTTTCCACGGCCCTCTCTCCGCTGGCTGGCGAGCTCGTGATCCGCCGCTTCGGCTTCAGCGCGTTCTTCGCGATGACGACGCTCCTGGCCCTGGCGGCGCTGGCCCTGGCGTTCCGGGTCCGCGAGTCCGCCGGGGCCATGGCGGGGCATGCGCGCGGAGCGCAGGTCATCCGGCAGAGCCTGGCCGAGATCCTGCGCCTGCACATGGCGCTGGCGTTCTTTTTCGGCCTCGGCACCGGGACGATCTTCACCTTCCTGCCGACCTTCGGCGAGCTCCTCGGCGTGTCGAACCTGGCCCTCTTCTACACGGCCTACGCGGGGGCGGCGATGCTCGTTCGCGCCCTGGGAGGCGGGCTCAGCGATACGCTGGGACGCCGGGCGGTCATCGTCCCATCCATGTTCGTCCAGGCTGCGGCGACCAGCATCCTGGCGGCGCTGGCCCTCTTGATCGGAGCCCGCGCCACGATCCCCGTTCTCCCGTTCCTCTTCCTCTCGGGCCTTCTGGCCGGAGGCGCCCACGGCCTTCTCTATCCGGCGCTCGCGGCTCTGCTGATGGACGAGACGGCGGAGGCGCGCCGGGGAAGCGTCGTCGGAATCTTCAGCTCGGTCTTCCTGGCGGGCAGCGCGCTGGGCGCGTTCGTCTTCGGCTACGTCATCCACGGCTGGGGCTACGGGGTCATGTGGAGCGTCCTCACCCTCCTCCTAGTGGCCGGATTTACGGCGAGTTTTCGCCTCCGCGCAAGTTGACATTCCCCGGGGGGAGACCCATACTTTCTCCACGCCGGCGGCGCGTGCGCCGACGGGATGGGAGGAGTGGGGATGGGCGGCAAGCGATCAATCGCGCTCTTCGGACTCCTGGTGATGGTGCTTCTGACAGGAACGGGGGCGAAGGAACCGAGCCCGGCGCCGGCGCCGAAGGCCACAGGCCCCCAGGAGGCGGAGGTCATCGGGGTCGTGCTCGACCAGCGCACCCAGCAGCCCGTGGTCGTGCTCCAAGGCAAGCGCGATAAGCGCCAGTTCGCCATGGCGATCGGCATCGCCGAGGCCAACGGCATCGCGATCCCGCTTCAGGGCGTGACGCCCCCGCGCCCGCTCACCCACGACCTCTTCCTCACGCTCTTCGGCCGGCTCAAGGTGTCCCTCATGCGGGTGGTGATCACGGATTTCAAGGACGACATCTACTACGCGATCGTCTATCTGTCCGCCAACGGGTCCGACATGACGCTGGACTCGCGCCCCTCCGACGCCATTGCGCTCGCCATCCGCGCGAAGGTGCCGATCCTCGTGGAGGACCGCGTCTTCGACAAATCCCGAAGCTCGGAGCCGCGGTCGGCCCCCAGCCCTCACTTCTAGCGCCGGCGTGGACGCGAAGGCCCTGCCCCCCGGTCAGGAGTGGGCCGTCCAGCGACGGCTGGAGGATCTACTCGCCAAGATCGCCGAGAAGTACGGGGATCTCACCGGCCGCGTCGAGGTCACGCACCGGCCGGAGAAGAGCTTCGACCAGATCGGGGGTCTCAAGGCCGCCAAGGCCAGTCTCCGCGGGTTCGCCACCGCGCTGACGGACCCGGAGCTCTACCGCAAGTGGGGGATCACCCCCCCGAAGGGGGTGCTGCTCTACGGCCCGCCGGGCACCGGCAAATCGCTGCTGGCCCGGGCGCTCGCCTCCGTCGCCAAGGCCACCTTCTATCACTTGAAGTTACAGAACCTGACCTCCAAGTTCGGGCCCAACGTCGGCGATCTCCTGCCGGAGATCCTGTCGCTCGCGGTGCAGGAGCCCCGTACGGTCATCTTCCTCGACGAGGCCGACGCGCTGTCGCTCGAGCACCTGCTCCCGCCCCCGCAGGCGCGCGAGGCGAGCGCCCGCCTGATCGCGATCCTGGCCGAAAAGATCGACAGCATCGCGGATTTCTCGCAGGTGTTCGTCGTCGCCGCCACGAGCCGCACCGACGCCATCGATCCGTCGCTCGTGGCGCCCGGCCGGCTGGATCGCCTCATCGAGGTCCCGCTCCCCGATCCTCAGGCCCAGGAGGAGATCTTTCTGCTGAACAAGACCCAGGCGGAGCAGGCCGCCGGGCGACCGCTCTTTGCCGACCTCGATTTCCGCTCGCTCTTGCCGCCGATGGGCGGGATGAGCGGGGCGGAGATCCAGGAGGTGATCCGCCGGGCGCTGGAGACCAAGGCGCAGCGCGCCGGCGCCGGCGAGCACGTGGGGGTCGTCACCACGCAGGAGCTCCTCCAGGAGATCGACGGCTACCGGCGGATCAAGGAAGTGGTGGAAAAAATCCGCTACGGCCAGTACCTCTAGGGGCCGTGTCGATAACCGTCGCATCCCGGCGTTCTCGGTCGTCGCCCATCCTCAACGTACAACCGCGTACGCCTCCGGTGGGCTCCTCCCTCGGGCCTTGGGCTGCTCGGTTCTCGCCACGGCCCAGGTGTCACGGACTCTAAGTGCCTGCTGAGACGACGATCCGCGTGCGCTACGCCGAGACGGACACCATGGGGATCGTCTACTACGCCAACTACTTCGTGTACATGGAGGTCGCGCGGGTCGAGTACCTCCGGCAGCACGGCCAGCCCATGGCCCAGGTGGACCGGAAGATCCACATGCCGGTGGTGGATGCCTCCTGCCGGTACGTCAAGCCCGCCCGGCTCGACGACCTCCTCCGCCTGACGTGCCGCGTGAGCGAGAAGAAGCGCGCCAGCTTCACCTTTGCCTACGAGATCACCCACGCCGAGACGGGCGAGCTGATCGCCACCGGCGAGACCCGCCACGCGTGCTGGGACCCCCAGACTCAGAAGATGATCCCGATCCCCGACTGGCTCAAGGCGCTGATGGCCGAGGACGTCCCCGATGCCCCCTGAGCCCGCCCCGCGCGCCGTCGGCCTCGTCGCCCGGGAGGTCGGCCTCGCCGAGGACGAGTGGATCCCCTACGGCCGGACCAAGGCCAAGATTCCGCTGGCCGCGCTCCAGGCCCGCCGCGCTCGCCCCAACGGCAAGCTCGTCGTCGTGTCTTCCATCACGCCCACGCCCGCGGGGGAGGGGAAGACCACCATCACGATCGGCCTGGGCCAGGCGTTGTGGCGGGTCGGGTCCCGGGCGGTGATCGCGCTTCGCCAGCCCTCCATCGGCCCGACCCTGGGACAGAAGGGAGGCGGGACCGGGGGCGGCCGCGCCCAGGTGGTTCCCATGGAGGAGATCAACCTCCACTTCACGGGGGACTTTCACGCCGTCACGACGGCGCACAACCTGCTGGCCGCGGCGCTCGACAACCACCTCTATCACGGCAACGACCTCGGGATCGACCCGCGCCAGGTGCTCTGGCGCCGGGTGATGGACATGAACGACCGGGCCCTCCGCCAGATCGTCCTGGGCCTGGGGGGCCGCGCCCAGGGGTTTCCCCGTGAAGACGGGTTCCTCATCACGGCGGCCTCGGAGGTGATGGCGCTCCTCTGCCTCGCCGGGGACCTCGACGACCTCAAGGCGCGGCTCGCGCGGATGCTCGTCGCTTTCACGTTCGCCGGCAAGCCGGTCCTGGCCGGCGAGCTCGGCGTCACCGGCGCCATGGCCGCGTTGCTCCGGGACGCAATTCAGCCCAACCTGGTCCAGACCCTCGAGGGAACCCCCGCCCTCGTCCACGGCGGGCCTTTCGCCAACATCGCCCACGGCTGCAACTCCGTGGTGGCGACCAAGCTCGCCCTCAAGCTGGGCGACGTGTGCGTCACGGAAGCCGGCTTCGGCTTCGACCTGGGGGCGGAGAAGTTCTTCGACATCAAGTGCCGGTACGCGGGATTGACTCCCGATGCCGTGGTGTTGGTCGCCACCGTGAGGGCGCTCAAGTATCACGGGACCGGGGAGGACCTGGCCGCGCTCGAGCGGGGGATGGCCAACCTCGACAAGCACGTGGAGGCCATCCGGCTCTTCAGGGTGCCGCTGCTCGTGGCGATCAATCGGTTCCCCTCCGACACCGAGCGTGAGCTCGGGGCGGTCATCGACCACGCGGCGCGGCTCGGGGTGAAGGCGGTCGTCGCGGATGTGTTCGGGGCCGGCGGAGCCGGAGGGGCCGAACTGGCTCGGCAGCTGCTGGATCTCTTCGCGCGGGAGCGCTCTCAGTTCACCCCGCTCTACGACTGGGGCCTGCCGGTCAGGGAGAAGATCGCCCTGATCGCGGGGAAGATGTACGGCGCCGATGGGGTCTTTTACCCCAAGCCCGTGGAGCGGCTCATCGATCGGATCCAGGACCTGGGCTACGGCGGCCTGCCCATCTGCATGGCCAAGACGCCGCGGTCGCTCTCCGATGATCCGGAGCTCCGTGGGCGGCCGCGCGACTTCAGGGTGACGGTCAACGACGTCAGGATCTCGGCGGGGGCGGGCTTCCTGGTGCCGATCACGGGCGACATCCTGACCATGCCGGGCCTGCCGAAGCACCCCAACGCCGAGCGCATCGACGTGACCCACGACGGCGCGATTACGGGGCTGGAATAGATTGGGGTCAGGCATGCGTTTTTGCGTTACGGCTGAGCCCCTGGCGAGACGTACCCCCCGGGAAGCCCCAACGCAAAAACGCATGCCTGACCCCAGCCGTGGTACGTCCTGTGGTAGAATCCGGAGCGCGGGATGATCCAGGTTGATCGGCTGACCAAGCAATACGGCCCCGTCACGGCCATCCGTGACGTCTCCTTCAGCATCGAGAAGGGAGGCGTCGTGGGCTTTCTCGGCCCCAATGGGGCGGGGAAGACCACCACGATGCGGATCCTCGCCTGCTTCATGCCGGCCACCGGCGGCACCGCGCGGGTGGCGGGCTACGACGTCTTCTCCCAGTCGCTGGAAGTCCGCAGGCGCATCGGCTACCTCCCCGAGAACGTCCCGCTCTACGGGGAGCTGACCGTGGCCGCGTATCTGGACTTCGCGGCCGAAATCAAGGGAGTGCCCCGGTCCGACAGGAAGCGGCGCGTGGCCGAGGTCATGGACCGCTGCGACCTCGCCGACGTCCAGCACCGGCTGATCGGCAAGCTCTCCAAGGGCTACCGCCAGCGCGTCGGGCTCGCCCAGGCCCTGGTTAACGATCCCGACGTCCTGATCCTGGACGAGCCGACCATCGGGCTCGATCCCGTGCAGGTCGCCGAGATCCGCGCCCTCATCAAGTCGCTGGCCGGCCAGCACACCGTGATCCTTTCGACTCACATCCTCCCCGAAGTGTCGATGGTGTGCGAGGGTGTGATCATCATCAACCGCGGCCGGATCGCCGCCCAGGGGAGTCTCGACCGGCTGGCGGAAGAATTCTTCCCCACCGCGCGCGTCGAGCTCCACATCACCGGCCCCGCCGAGGCGGTGGGGCCGGCGCTCAGGCAGATTCCCGGAGTCCTCCGGGTCGAGCACCAGGGGACGGCGAACGGGGCGGGGATCTATCTGGTGGAGGCGATGCGGGACCGGGACGTCCGGGCGCCCATCGCCCAGCTCGTGGCCGAGCGGCGGTGGGGGCTCCTGGAGCTCCACCAGATGGGGATGAGCCTGGAGGAGGTGTTCCTGCGGGTCGTCGCGGGCGAAGAGTACGGGGCGGGCACGTGATGGGCGCCTGGGCCGTCTTCAAGAAGGAGATGCGCCTGTACTTCACGTCGCCCGTCGCCTATGTCGTCTTCACGTTCTTCCTGTTGATTGTCGGCTACTTCTTCTACTCCATCTTCGCGTTTTATAACCTCACCTCCATGCAGGCCGCCATGAACCCGGCCTTCGCGCGCGACCTGAACATCACCGACGCGGTCATGCGCCCGCTCTTCTCCAACACGGGGATCATCCTGCTGTTCTTCATGCCGATGCTGACCATGCGTCTGTTCGCCGAGGAGAAGCGGAGCGGGACCATCGAGCTGCTGCTGACGTTCCCGGTGCGAGACGGCGAGGTCTTGCTGGGGAAGTTCGCCGCAGCCGCAGTGCTGTTTCTCATGCTCCTGGGGCTCACCGCCCTCTACCCGGCCATGGTCGGGTACTTCACGCGCGTGGAATGGGGACCGCTGCTCTCGGGCTATCTGGGGCTGCTCCTGCTGGGCAGCTCCTTCCTGGCCGTCGGCGTGCTGGTCTCGTCGCTCACGGAGAACCAGATCGTCGCGAGCTTCGCGACCTTCGCGATTCTGCTGGGGTTCTGGGTCATCGGGTGGAGCGGCGACCTGGTCGGCGGGAACTGGCGGGCGGTCTTCCAGTACCTGTCCATCCTCGAGCACCTCGACAGCTTCGGCAGGGGCGTGATCGACACCAAGGACGTCCTGTACTACCTGAGCGTCATTGCCCTCTCACTCTTTCTGACCCTGCGGGCGCTGGAATCGAAGCGCTGGAGAGGTTGACCCGTGCGCTACGTCACGCCGAACGCGATCCTGTGGGGAGGGGGCGGGCTCCTGCTGCTCGCCGCCGTGACCTGGTTGTTCGACGTCGTCCCGTTCCCCGGAACCCGGTTTCCGGCCTGGGTCATTCCGCTCGCGCTCGGCCTCATCCTGTCGGCCCTCGGCGCGTATCTCAGGTTCAACGAGATCAAGGCGGCGTTCGGCCACCGGTCGGCGAGATACTGGTTCAACTCCGTGGTCATGGTGGGGCTGGCCCTGGGCATCGTGGTCCTCGTCTCGGTGCTCGGGATCCGCCACACCTATCGCTGGGATCTCACCGAGAACCGCCGCAACAGCCTCTCATCCCAGACGATCAAGGTCCTCCAGTCGCTCACGACCGACGTCACGGCCACCGGGTTCTACCGGACGGACCAGCCGGGCAAGCGGCTCGCGGAAGACCTCTTCCGCCAGTACGAGTCCTATTCGGGCGGCAAGTTCAAGGGAAAGACCGTGGACCCGGACCGCGAGCCCGGCCTCGCGCGCCGCTACGGGGTGGAGACGTACGGGACGATCGTGCTCGAGACGAAGACCAAGTCGGAGAAGGTGCTGGACGCCGAGGAGGAGAAGCTCACCAACGGGCTGGTCAAGGTCACGCGCGCGGGCAAGCGCGTCGTGTACGCGGTGAAGGGGCACGGGGAGCACGAGATCACCAACACCGACCGGCCGGGCCTCAGCGAGGCGAAGGCCGCCATGGAGCGCGCCAACTACGAGGTGAAGGATCTCCTGCTGGCGCGCGCCGCCAAGATGCCCGACGACGCATCCCTCGTCCTGGTGCCCGGCCCGAAGAACGATCTCTTCCCGCAGGAGCTGGAGGCCCTGGACAAGTACCTCGCCAGGGGCGGCAAGGTGCTGTTCATGGTGGATCCCTTCCAGGCCGAGGGCATGAAGAAGTACCTGGCCAAGTACGGGGTGACGCTCGGGGACGATCTCGTGGTGGAGGTCAATCCTCTCGGCCGGCTGTTCGGGATTGGCCCCGAGGTGCCCGTCGTCAGCCAGTACGACCCCCATCCGATCACGAAAGAGCTGGGCGGCCAGATGACGCTCTTCCCCCTGACCCGGTCGGTGACCCCCGCCAAGACGCCGCCCAAGGGCGTCACGCTCCAGTCGCTGGCCCGGACGAGCGACCAGAGCTGGGGGGAGACCGACCGGGCGGCGCTCCAGCGCGGGGAAGCCAAGCCGGATCCCCAGGACAAGAAGGGACCCCTGCCGGTGGCCGTGGTCGCGACGATCGACGCCACGGCGCCGCCGGAGGGGAAGAAGGACGCCAAGGCGCGGGTGGTGGTGGTCGGAACCTCGAGCCTGGCGACGAACCAGTTCGTCAACGCGGCCGGCAACCGGGACTTCTTCCTCAACGCCGTGAGCTGGCTCGCCGAGGAGGAGGACCTGATCGCGATCCGTCCCAGGGACCCCCGGCAGGCGCCCATCATTCTCACCGCCACGCAGGGCCAGGTCGTCTTCTGGCTGCCTGTGGTGGTCCTGCCGGGCGCCGTGATGCTCTGCGGGATCGCGGCCGTCATTCGTCGCCGCAAGTCGGGGTAAGCGTCGTCGATGCGCTGGAAGACCACGCTGTTCCTCGCGATCCTCCTCGTCACCCTCGGGATCTTCTACTACGTCTATGAGATCCGCCTGTCGCCGGAGCGCGAGAAGTCGGCCCAGGCCAAAGGGCGCCTCTGGACGGTCGAGCAGAAAGACGTGGAAGAGGTGATCGTCAAACGGAAGGCCGATACCGTCCACGTCAAACGCGAGGGGGCGGATTGGGTTCTGCTGGCCCCCGTGAAAGCCAGGGCCGACCGCAGCACGGTGGACGATCTCATCACCAACCTGGTCACCACGCGCGTGGATCGGGAGATCGATCCGAACCCGGCCGGCCTTGCCGACTTCGGGCTTGACGCTCCGTCGGTGGACCTCAGCGTCAAGGTCAAAGGGAAGGCCGACCCGCTCACCCTCCTCCTCGGCGGCAAGAACCCCACCGGGGCATGGGTGTACGGCAAGGCCAAGGACAAGCCGGCGGTCTTCACCGTCTCCGATTCCCTCCTGCGTGACGCGACCAGGGCGACGGCCGATTTCCGGGACAAGACGATCCTGGCCTTCGACAAGAAGGACGTCACGGGTCTCGAGATCGTGGCGGATGGCGTGCGCATGTCGGTCGAGCCCGAAGCGGAGTCGAAGTGGAAGATCACAAAGCCGGTGTCGCTCCGGGCCGACGGGGAGGCGATCTCCGATTTCCTGGACAAGCTCCGCTTCACCAAGGTCAAGGAGTTTCCGGCCGACGCGCCCAGGTCGCTGGCCCGCTACGGCCTGGACCGCCCCGTGCGCGTGACCATCTTTTTCGGCAAGGAGAAGGACCGGACGTTTCAGGCGCTGCTCTTGGGCAATGAGGAGCCCGCCAAGCAGGGCGTCTACGCCATGCGCCCGGGGGACCGGAGCGTGCTCCTGGTCGGCGACGACGTCTGGAAGGCGCTGCCCAAGACCGTGGGAGCGCTGAGGGACAAGATGGTCGTCGACTACGACCGGGACAAGGTGGCCGGGCTGGAGGTGGAGAGCCCCAAGGGGAAGGTGACCCTGGCCAAGGAAGGGGAGAAGTGGAGGATCACGGCCCCCGAGCCCGTCGCGGCCGACGACGGCGAGGTGAGCGGCCTCTTGTTCAAGCTCCGCGAGATGCGGGCGGCGGGCTTCTTCGGCGAGGGCCCGGCGTCTATCGATCGCTACCTGGCCAAGCCCGTGGTGAAAATCTCCCTCCGGGAACAGGGGGCCACGGCGGCGAAGACCTTGCTCGTGGGCCCGTCCCCCGAGAAGCGGCGCGGCAGGCCGATGGCCTACGCGGGAATGGTGGGGCAGGGGCCCGTGATGCTGGTGGACGCCCAGTACGTGGGGGATCTCTCCAAGTCCGCGAACGACCTCCGCGACCGGGCGCTCTTCGGGTTCTTCGATCCCAGGGACGTGAAGCGGATGCGCGTCAAGAGCGGCGGCCAGGCGATGGCGCTGGAGCGGAAGAGCGAGACCGAGTGGCGCGTGACCGAGCCGAAGGCGGGCAAGGCCCGGGAGAACAAGGTCGCCGATCTCCTCTACAATTTCCGCTCCCTCCGCTGGAAAGAGGTCGTGTCGGTGAAAGGAGACGATGCGGCCAAATACGGCCTTGACGCCCCCGTCCTCGAGGTGACGCTCTACAAGGCCGATGGCAAAGAGCTCGGCAGCCTGAGGGTCGGCAAGAAGGAGGCGGACAAGGTGTACGTCAGGACGGGAGGCTCGCCGGCGATCTTCGCGCTCGACCCCAAGCAGCTGGGCGACCTCCCGAAGATTCCCGACGACCTCCAAGGGTGAGCTTCGGCGAGTGGATACTGCCCACCCGGCCGACAGGACCTGCTGGCCGTGGTAGGATGATGCCATGAGCGAGACGATTTACCTGAAGCAGATGGAGCTGGGCCCCATGCAGAACTTCATCTATCTCGTGGGGGACCCGGCGACCCGGCAGTGCGTCGTGGTGGATCCCGCCTGGGAGATCGAGACCATCGTCCAGACCGCCGCGGCCGACGACATGACGATCATCGGGGCCCTGATCACCCATACCCACCAGGACCACGTAGGCGGCCATCTGTTCGGGCTGAACATCCCCGGCGTCGAGGAGCTGCTGGAGAAGGTGAAGGCCAAGGTGTACGTCCACAAAGCCGAGCGCGAGTTCCTGAAAGGGTTCGGCTCCGACCTGGTCAAGGTGGACAACAACGACACGCTCCAGGTCGGGCGGCTCGGCCTCACATTCCTCCATACCCCCGGGCACACGCCGGGCTCCCAGTGCTTCCTGGTGGACGGCCGGCTGATCTCGGGCGACACGCTCTTCATCGGCTCCTGCGGCCGCACGGATCTGCCGGGAAGCGACCCTTCCGAGATGTACTACTCGCTCACCCAGCGGCTCTACAAGCTTCCGGACGAAACCGTCCTGTTCCCCGGCCACAACTACGGCGGCGCCTCCTCCACCCTCGGAGACGAAAAGCGCGGCAACCCCTTCATGCGCTTCCCGTCGTTGGGGGAATTTCTCCGCATCATGGGTGGGGGCGCATAGTACTCCCATAGCGCCGTGCCGATAACCGTCGCATCCCGGCGTTCTCGGTCGTCGCCCATCCTCAACGTACAACTGCGTACGCCTCCGGTGGGCTCCTCCCTCGGGCCTTGGGCTGCTCGGTTCTCGGCCCGGCGCGAGAACCGGCAATAGTCCCGCGGGCGTTCTTCGTCATTAATCCCGTGTCCGGTGGGGGGAAGACCTCCCGCCTCTGGCCTGCCGTCAAAGATCGCTTCGCTCGCCACGGCTTCGAGTTCGCCACGACGTCCAAGCGTGGTGACGGCGTCGAAATCGCCCACCGGGCCGCCCTCGACGGGTGGCCGCTCGTGGTGGCCGTCGGCGGGGACGGCACCGTTAACGAAGTCGTGAACGGCCTGCTGGAGGCGGGAGCGCCCGTCACCCTCGGCATCCTCAATGCGGGGCGCGGCAATGACTGCCGCCGCAACTTCGACCTACCCGCCCGCCTGCCGCTTGCCCTCGACCGCCTCCTGGCGGGACGCGACGTGCCGATCGACGTGGGCCTCGCCGAGTGGCCCGACGGGCGGCGGCGTCATTTCGTCATGTCGCTGGGCGCCGGCTTCGACGCGGCGGTAGCCGCACGCGCCGAGCGCTCGCGTGGATCGGGCAAGGCTCCGTACGTGCGCGCCCTTCTCGGGACGCTCTGGACGTACCGGCCGTCGCCCGCCACGATCCGGGTGGACGAGCGGGTCCATTTCTCGGGGCCGATCACCGCGGCCGTGGTCGCCAACGGGCCGTACTACGGCCAGGGAATGAAGATCGCCCCCACGGCAGACCCGCACGACGGCGTCCTGGACCTGGTCGTCCTGGGGAATCTGGGGCGGGTGGAACTCCTTCGCTGGCTCCCGACGGTATACCGGGGGCGGCACCTGGCGAATCCCAAGGTCAGCACGGCGCGCGGGAGGACGATCGCCATCGACGCGTCGGCGCCGCTGCCCCTCCACGTGGACGGTGAGCCGTGCGGGGAGACCCCCGTGCGCGTCTCAATCCTCCCGGCCGCCCTCCACCTCCGCGTCTAGCCCCCTCACCCTGCCCTCTCCCCCGGTGGGGGAGAGGAAAAAGGTGAGGGGGCTCGCCTTATCGCGCCGTGACTCCCCCGTCTACGAACAAGACCTGCCCGGTTATGTAAGAGGGGGCGGTGGCGAAGAAGAGGACGGCGGCCGCCACGTCGGCGGGGTCGCCCTCGCGGCCCATGGGGACCTCACGCCGGAGGCGGCGTCTCAGGTGCTCCGGGAATCCCTCCGGAGGCAGCACCGCCCCCGGCGCCACGCAGTTGACCTGGATGCGGGGGGTCAGGGCGAGGGCCAGCGCCCGGGTGAGCATGAGGAGGCCGGCCTTGGAGACGCAGTAGGGGATGTAGGAGGGCCAGGCCCGGACGCCGCCGACGTCGCCGATGTTGACGATCCTGCCGCCGCTCCGCTCCATCACGCGGCCGGCGGCCTGGCTCAGGAGAAACGGCCCGCGCAGGTTGACGCCGAGGAGGCGGTCCCACTGGGCCGGTGTCGTCTCGCCGAGCGGTGTCCGGAAGAAAATCCCCGCGTTGTTGACCAGGAGGTCCAGGCGGCCGAACCGGCGGACGGTCCCGGCCACCAGGCGCTTCACGTCGGCCGGGCGCGTCACGTCGGCGCGGATCGCCGCCGCCTCCACCCCGAGCGCGCGAATCTCGCCGGCAGTGGCGAGGGCGGCCGGCTTCGAGCGGAGATAGTTGACAGCCACGTGGCATCCCTCACGCGCCAGCGCGAGGCTGATGGCCCGGCCGAGACGAATCGCGCCACCGGTGACTAGTGCAACCTGCCCATTCAGGCGCCCGCCGCCGGTCGATTGCTTGACACGCCTCCGTCGCTGTGGTCTCATCGGTTCGCGATGACCGGCAATATCCGCAACTGGATCAAGGTTCGCTTCATCACCGGCTTTTTCGTCACCGTTCCCGCCATCGCCACCGCGTGGCTCCTCTACGTCTTCTGGGACAAGATCGACTACTTCTTCTCCCCGGGGTACGAGAACCTCTTCGGCCGGCGCGTTCCCGGACTCGGCTTCCTCACGGCGGTGGTCCTCATCCTCATCGTCGGGATCATCGCCCGGAACGTCGTCGGCCGGCGCGTGGTCGCCTGGCTCGAGGGGCTCATGCTGCGCATTCCCATCTTCCGGAGCATCTACCCCTCGGTCAAGCAGCTCCTCGAGGCGTTCTCGCCCGAGAAGCGGAGCTCATTCAAGGAGGTCGTCCTGGCCGAGCACCCCCGGAAGGGCGAGTACGTCTTCGGCTTCCGCACCGGTGATGTGCTGGTCGAAGGGCCCGAGGGCAAGATGGAGCTGGTGACGGTCTTCGTGCCCACGAACAATCTCTACCTGGGGGACGTGATTCTCGTGCCGAAGGACGAGATCATCCACACCGGGCTCAGCGTCGAGGAGGGGCTGCGGATCATCATCTCAGCCGGCACCGCCACCCCCTCGCGCCTTCCCCGGGCTCGCTTCTGAAAACGCGTGGGCCCAGGCTGCCACGGCCTCGCCGAGCGGGTAGAGCTTTCCGAAGAAGAAATGATCGGCGTCCTCGATGACGCGCGCGCTTGCGCCCGGGATGCCGGCGGCGAGCGCCTCGAACTCCTTCCGCGGGCAGTAGGGGTCCCGGGAGCCGGCGAGCAGCAGGAGGGTCTTCCGGCAGCCGCGGAGGAAGCCGAAATCGTAGAAGGTCAGCGGGGGCGCGATGAGCACCACGCCGCTCACCCGGTCGTGAGAGCAGGCCACCCGGCCTCCCACCCACGCCCCGAACGAATAGCCGATGACGCCGAGCGGCGCGGCGGGGCCGAGCGCCTTTTCGAGCAGCGCCAGGGCGCCCAGGACGTCCTCCCGCTCGCCCTCGCCGTGGGTTCCCCCCGACGCTCCCACGCCCCGGAAGTTGAAGCGAAGTGTCGCGAGCCCCGCCTCGCGGCAGACCTCGGCGGCCCGCACCACAACCGGATTGTCCATGTCGCCCCCGTAGAGGGGATGAGGATGGCAGAGCGTCACGCCTCCCGCTGGGGCAGGGGGGGCAGCCAGTCTGGCCTCCAGGGCGACGGCCCCGACCTTGATTTCGACGGTCTCTTCCATGCCCACTGACCTTAGGGGTTCGGGGGAAGGGAAGTCAAGGGAGCGCGCCTTGAATAAAGGGGCACATCTCCCCGTCGAATAACACAAAGGTTGAAATTCATGGCGTCCCTCAGGTGTTTCTGGATGAAGCGGCGGCTTGCGCCGTACCTGGACGGAGCCCTGTCCGGGGAGCGAGCCGAGGCGGTGGCCGGCCACCTTCGGGGCTGCGGGGAGTGCCGGGGGGAGGTATCCCGGCTCGAGCGGCTCCGGGGCCTTCTGCGCTCGACCTTCACGGTGGGCCCCGATCCCGATTGGACGCGGTTCTGGGACGGCGTCCGCGGCCGGATCGTCGGCGAGCGTCCGCGACCGTGGGGCGAGGTCTGGGGGTGGTCCCCGCGCCTGGCCCTGGGCGGGGCGCTGGCGGCCCTGCTCCTCCTGGCGGCGCTGCTCTGGCCGATCGGGCCGACAGAAGGGCCGGCCCGGCCCGCCGGCGTCGTGGTCAACACGGTGGAGACCGCCCATCCGGACGGCAACCTGATGGTCTTCTCGAGTCCCGAGGACGATATGACCGTGATCTGGGTGTTCGGGTTCGACCAACCGTCGGGAGACGAGACCCGGATTGTTCCAGCGAGCTTCAATGGAGGCCGGGGATGAAGGCGTTCGTGATACCGCTCGTCGCCGCCGCGCTCCTGGTGCTCGGATGGTCCCCCTCGGCGGCGGGAGGGACGAAGATCATCATCAGCGGGGGACACTTCATTGGCGGGGGGCATTTCCCCCAGCACAGGTCTTTCGCCCCCCGCCCCCATACCAAGATCCACGTCGCCCCCAGGACGGTCTACGTGATACGGTCCTCTCCGCCGTTGGTGCCCGGCTACTGGACCTATCAGTGGATCCCACAGGTGTACACGTCCTGGGCGTGGATCCCCGGGCACTACGACCCGAACGGGTACTGGGTGGAGGGCCACTACGCGCCGCAGACGATCCAGACGGGCTACTACCAGCCTATCTGGATCAGCGGCTACTAGGCTCCCTGACGCACAGGGGAGAGAGATAGCCCGCGGGCTACTCTTTCTTCAGGGAGGCGAGGCGGTCGCGGGCAAGCGGTGCCTCTTCGGACTGCGGGAAGTGCTCGAGGAGATACTTGAGGCGGGCCTCGGCGAGGCTCGGCTGCTTGAGTCCGAGGAGAGCCAGCGCCTCCTTGTAGAGCGCGGTCGGCACCTTTTCCCCCCTCGGATAGTTCACGATCACTTTCCGGAATTCCTGCACCGCCTGTTCCAGCGCGCCCTGGACCTTGTCGGCCTGCCCCTGGTTGGCGTAGCCCCGGGCCAGGCTGAAGTAGGCTTCGCCGACCCAGTACTGGGCGTTGTTGGCCAGGTCCGAATCGGGGAATCGCCTCAGGAACTCCCGGAATCCCTGGATCGCGAGCGGGTAACTCCCTTTGCTGAAGTCGATGTACGCCGTCTGGTAAACGTCAGCCGGCTGGGGCCCGCCGGGCGCCCGCGGAGGGGTTGGGGCGGGTCGGGGCGTCGCGGGTGCCGGGGGCGGCGCCGCGGCCCGGGTCTGGCGGCTCAGCGTCTCCACCCGCTGGGCCAGTTCGTCCATGCGTGCCGTGAGGCGGGAGAGCTCGCCGCTCAGCGTCTCGGTGCGGGACTGGAGACCGGCCAGCTGCTTCTGGACCTCCGCCGTCTGGTCCCGCGACCGCCGCTCGAGCTGGCCGAGGACAGTTTCAGTGTCCCCGCGCGAGCGATGGACCGTCAGCGAGAGCGCGGTCACGTCCTGGCGGAGCTGCGCCAGATCCTGCTCGACGCCGCTCCCCGCCATCGGGGCGCATCCCGCCAGAACTGAGAGGGCGAGGAGGAGCCAGAGGCTCCTGCCCGCCCTCGGGCGATTCAGCCAGGACACCGGGAGACTTCAGGCGGTCAGCCCGCCTTGACCAGGAAGTGGGCCCGCCGGTTCTTGTCCCAGCAGGCCTCGGTCTTCTCGGTGCACTGCGGCCGCTCCTCGCCGTAGCTGATCAGGGTGATCCGGTTGGCCCGGACGCCCTGGGAGACCAGGTAGTTCATCGTGGACTTCGCCCGGCGCTCGCCGAGGGCGAGGTTGTACTCGTTGGTGCCGCGCTCGTCGCAGTGCCCCTCGATCAGAATCAGATAGGTGGGGTTGGACTTCATCCACTTGGCGTTCTCATCCAGGACCTTCGCGTCCCCGGGACGGATGTCGTACTTGTCGAAGTCGAAGTGGATGTCCGTGAGCGCGGCGATCGCCGTGAACTCTCGCGGGGACGGAGCCGCTCCCGGCGTTCCGGGAGTTGTCGCGGCGCCTGGGGCACCTNNNGCGCCGGGAGCGCCGGGAGCGCCGGGACCCGCGACACTAGGTCCGGCACCAGGAGTTCCCGGCGCGGGCGCTCCGGGCGCGGGGGCCGCGGCCGACGTGGTGGCCGGTCGCTTGGGGCACCCCACGAGGAAGAGTGCCAGGACCAGCACGGGGAGAATCGGCAGGAGCTGCCAGCGTCGATGCAACATGGTTTCGCGCCCTCCTTTCGGGTCATGAGACGAATCAATCACAGCGCGTCGCTTCATCCTATCACGGAAGCCGCGGCGACCAAGCAGGACTTGTGAACTCCCCGCCCCCCCGCGTCAGGGGCTGCTGCTCGGACCCGTCGGCCAGCATGCTGAAGAGCTGCCAGCTGCCGAGGCGGTTGGACTGGAAGGCGAGGTGGCGGCCGTTGGGGGCCCAGGAGGCGCTCTCATTGGAGCCCGGTCCCGCCGTCAGCCGACGCGGGTTGGAGCCGTCGGGGTTGATCGCCCAGATGTCGTGCCCGCCCTGGCGCGACGTGTAGGCGATCGCGTCCCCCTTGGGAGACCAGCGCGGCTGGGTGTTGAACCCCGAGGTGGTCAGCTGCCGGACGTTGGCCCCCTCGGCGTCCATGACGAAGATCTGGGCCGTTCCCGTGCGGTCCGAGATGAAGGCGATCTCCCGTCCGGTGGGCGACCACGTCGGCTCGGTGTCGATCGCCGGGTGCCGCGTCAGGCGCCGCACGGCGCCCGTGGCAACGTCGAGCAGGTAGATCTCCGGGTTGCCGTCCTTGGAGAGCGTCAGCGCGACCTGCCGCCCGTCGGGACTCCAGGCGGGGGCGATGTTGATCCCCAGGAAACCGGCGAGCAGCTGGATGGGCCGGCGCTCGAAGGCGAAGAGGCGGTAGAGATACGGGTAGCCCCGCATGTAGGAGGTGAAGGCCAGGGAGCGCGCGTCCGGACTCCAGACCGGCGAGAGATTGATCGAGTCGTTGCCGGTGAGGCGCGCTCGCCCCGCGCCGTCGTAGTCCATGGCGAAGAGCTCTTTGGCCTGGGGGTTGCCGCTCACGTACGCGATCTTGGTGTCGGCGATGCCCGGCTCTCCCGTGAACTGGTACACCACTTCGTCGGCGATCTTGTGGGCCAGCCGGCGGCCGTCGGCGGCGGGGAGGTCGAAGCGCTTGGTGGCGATGAGCCGCTGCTCGGGGCTCGTCAGGTCGTAGAGCCTCATCTCGGCTTCCGCGCGATCCCTCTTCAGGGTCAAGAGCCCATGGAGGGCGGCGTGGGCGCCGGAGGCGGCGGACTCCGTCAGCATCTGCTTCAGCGTCTGCGGGTCGTCGGCGGGTAGCGGCGGCGCCCCCGACACGACGCTGAAGAGCGCCGAGAACGTGAGGTCGGCGCCCGCCACGTCTGGGATTCTCTTGGGGAGGCCCTGGGTGTCCCGGCCGGCCACGAGCGTGAACTCGGGGATGACGATGTTGAGCTTCTTCGCCCCGCCGGCCATGACGTTCAGAAACACGTCCACCGCCTGGGAGCCCGCGGGCCGGGGGGTGGCCAGCAGGCCGGCCAGCGCCACGGCGCCCGCGGCGACCAGGGCGAGGGCGACCGTCGGACGGCGCATCACGGCATCAGCTCGACTTGAAGTCGAACCCGAAGTGCACGCGGAGCGACTGGCCGGGGAATCCCTCCGGCAGCGGGGGGAACGGGTTCGCCTCCACGACGGCCCGGAGCGCCGACTGGTCGTACCACGAGTTGCCCGAGCTCTGCTCGACCTTGGAGCCCGTCACCTGTCCGTCGCGGGCGATCTCGAAGAGGACCACGACCCTGAGGCCGGGCCCGGTCGTTCGGGTCGGCTGGACCCACTTCTCGGTCACCTTTCGCTGGACCTGCTGGAGGTACCACGTGAACGGGAAGTTGGAGACCTCGAGGGCGAGCGAGGCGACGCCGGCCGGAGAGCCGTCGGGACGCCCCAGGGGGACCGGCGGGACGGCGGTCCGGGCCTCGGAGGATGTGCCCGGCTTTTCGCTCGGCGTCGGGGCGGCAGCGGGGGCGGAGCGGCGCTCGGCGGCGGCCATCAGGGGCGGCAGTTCCTTTTCCCCCGGCCGGGGCAGGGCCACAGGCCGGCTGGCGCTGGCGGCGCGGGGCTGGGGCAGGGATGGCTCCGCGGGCTTGGGCGCCGTGGGGACCTCCCTGGCGACGGGCTCGGGCGCCGGACGCTGGGGCTCTGAGATGGTCGGGCGGGGCGGTAGGCTCGGCACCGTGCTCCGGCTGGTCGGGGAGCCCGTGATGGAGACGGCCGGCACCAGGTTGACGACGTAGACCTTGGACGCGTTCCACTGGTTCCACACGCCGGCCAGGAGCAGGAGCGCGGCGGCGGTCAGGACGTGGCCGGCGGCGGACACCGTCACACCGAACAGGGGGAAGGACCCCCCGCGGAGTGGCGGGCCGAGTCGGCGCCTCCGGGGGTACATCGGATGCTCCAGGACCGCGCTGCTGATGCTCAGCGCTCCCGGGTGGAGGGCTCGGTCACCATCCCCAGCTTCTCCACACCGGCCCGGCGGACCCGGTCCATCGTCTCCACGACGAGGCCATAGGCCAGCGACTGGTCGGCCTTGAGGTAGAGGGTCTTGTCGGCGCGGTTCTTGAAGATGTCCCGGAGCTGCGCGTCGAGCCCCGCCAGCGGCACCGGCCGGTCGTTCAGGTAGATCACCTGATCTTTGGACAGCGTCAGCACCAGGCGCTCCTCGACCGCAGTGGGCTTGGAGCTGGTCTTGGGGAGGTTCACGTCGATCCCCCGGTACATCATGGGGGCCGTGAGCATGAAGATCAGGAGGAGGACGAGGACGACGTCCACCAGGGGAATGATGTTGATCTCCGACAGCGAGGCGCCGATGCGCCGGCCGCGCTCGCCGCCGACCGGATCGAGATTAAAGGCCATTTTTCGCCTGCCTCGCGGCCTTCGGAGCCGGGCGGTGGAAGAGGTTCAGGAGGTCCAGGCTGAACCCCTCCATCTCGACGGCCCAGTGCTTCACGCGGTTCACGAAGAAGTTGTACGCGATGACTGCCGGGATGGCGGCGCCGAGGCCGGCGGCGGTGGCGATGAGCGCTTCCGAGATGCCGGGCGCCACCACGGCGAGGCTGGCCGAACCCTGGGCACCGATCCCGCGGAACGACTCCATGATGCCCCAGACCGTGCCGAACAGCCCGATGAACGGGGAGGCGCTGGCGGTCGTGGCCAGGAAGGGCAGGTAGCGCTCCATCCGGGAGATCTCTCCCGACGCGCAGCGCCGCATGGCGCGCTCCACGGCCTCCAGCCGCTCGACCGGCAGCCCCTCTTCCGGATCGTCGAGGAGCTGGTCCACCATCTCGGGGAGCGGGGTGGTCCCGCCGGCCTCCTGATAGGCCGAGGAGTAGAGCTGGGCCAGCGGGCTCTCGCGGTGCTTGCGGGCCGCCCCGTACACGACGGAGAACCGGCGGCCTTCGCGGAACGCCCGGAGGAACCGCATGCTCTCCAGGCGGATCCGGCGGAACTGCCACCACTTCTCGATGATCAGAGCCCAGCAGACGATCGAGAAGATGGCGAGGACGACGAGGACGAACTTCGCGACGGGGCCGGCGTTGAGGACCAGATCCAGAACGCCGACGGTCATTCCGTTGCTCGGCACGCAAGACTCCTTTTCGCCTGAGAGTNGGGGAATCTTTTCCAACTATACCGAATGGCCGCGAAGGGTGTCAAACACTTTTGCCCTGGAAATCGCGGTTTTCGTTGACAGCGCGGGGCTCCGGGCCGTATAAGGAGACCGTGCGGGCCCCAACCGTCGTTCTGACGCTCCTCGCCGTCCTCGTATTCGCCCCGCAGAGCCAGGCCGAGGACGCTCGTCTCGCGGTGGAGCAGTTCGTGGCCCGGCTCGCCGAGATCACCGTCACCGACATGGTGGTGACCCAGACCCTGACGCTCTACGATCCCAAGGACTCCCACCAGCAGGTCAGGGGGGAGCGAAAGCTCTGGATAAAGGTTCCCGCCCGCCTGCGCGAGGAGACCAAGGTCGAGGATTTGCGCTTGCTGCGGGTGATGAATGGCGATCGGCTCGTGGTCCAGCGCGGCGGGAAAGTCTTCGAGGCCCCGCCCCGGGAGCGGGAGCGCCAGCGCGTCCACACCCTCTTTCCGCTGCCCCGGACCGCCGCCGATCTGCTGCGTGAGTGGGCGAGCCTGGGGGTCCGCACCGAGGTGGCGACGGCCGTGCGGGTGGGCGGTCGGACCGTCACGCTGATCGGGGCGGCTGAGGGGGATCGTACCAGCCCGGCCGTGTGGCTCGATCCCGAGTACGGCGTGGTGCGGATCATCACGCGCGTGGAGGGCCCGGACGGCGCGAAGGTGGGGGACGTGGCTTTCTCTGAGCACCGCAAGGTGTCGGCCGGGTTCTTCTACCCGTTTCGCCAGGAACTCTTCCTCGACAGCAAACTCCTCGAGGTCGCCTCCGTGCGCAGCGTTGAGGTCAACACGGGCCTGTCGGATTCGCTCTTCGATCCCGATGCGCTCCTCAAGGGGACGTCCCGCTGATGTTCACCTCCCCCGGGCCCATCTTCGTCCAGGTCGGCCCGCTGGCCATCCGCTGGTACGGCGTGCTCATGGCCGCGGCCATGGCTGTGGGGCTGTGGCTGGCCTACCGCGACGCCCGCCGCCGGGGGGTTGATCCGGAGGAGCTCCTCAAGGCCTCGGAGCTGGCCCTCCTGGGCGGGCTCGTGGGGGCGCGGCTCTACTACGTCGCCTTCAACTGGGACTACTACAGCCGCGCGCTGCCGAAGATCATCGCGGTGTGGGAGGGCGGCCTGGCCATCCACGGCGGACTCCTCGGGGGGTTGCTCCTCGGAGGCGGCTACGCCTGGTGGAAGCGCCTGCCCCTGCCCCGCTACCTCGACATCGTCGCCCCGAGCCTGGCGCTGGGGCAGGGGATCGGTCGCTGGGGCAACTTCTTCAACGAGGAGGCGTTCGGCACCCCCACGTCGCTGCCCTGGAAGCTCTACATTTCCCCGCCGCACCGCCCGCTCCTCTACGCCCAGGAGGAGTTCTTCCACCCGACGTTTCTCTACGAAGCGCTCTGGGATTTCCTGGTCTTCGCCCTCCTCCTCTGGGTGCTTCGCGACCGGGTCGCGCGGGCGCCGACGTGCCTCTTCTGGATGTACCTCGGGCTCTACTCCGTGGGGCGGCTGATCGTCGAGGGGTTCAGGACCGACAGCCTCATGCTCGGCTCGATCCGGGTCGCCCAGCTGGCCAGCGGGATCGGGATCGTTCTGGCGATTGTCCTGGTTCCCATTCTCCTGAAAAGATCTCGTCCAGCCTGACGTGCATTTTGTTTTTCTCGGGACCTCTGGCGCGATCCCTGGCGCGCAGCGGGACACGACGTCCCTCGCGTTCGTCGGTCGTTCGGAGATCCTCCTGGTGGACGTTGGCGGCAGTCCCGTCCAGAAGCTCCGCGCCGCCGGCATCGACCCGCTGCGGCTGAGCCACGTCCTGATCACCCACATCCACCCCGACCACGCCTACGGCCTGCCGGCGCTGGTCCAGAACCTGATCCTCCTCGGGCGCACCGCGCCCCTTCCCCTCTTCTGTTGCGTCGAGCACGTGGAGGCGTTGACGGATCTGCTGGACCTCTTCGCCTTGAGGACCCGCAAGGGCAGCTTCCCCGTGCCCGTCTACGGCGTGGAGCCCCGGGAAGGGATCGAGGTCCTGAGGACCGAGTCGTTCGTGGTGTCGTCCTCGCCCAACGCTCACGGGAACATGCCCAACCTGGCGCTGCGGTTCGAGGTCCCCGAGCGGCGCGTGGCGGTGGTGTACTCGTCGGACACCGAGGCGTGCGAGGAGGTGGTGAGGCTGGCCAAGGGCGCCGACACGCTCATCCACGAGGCGACCTTTCCCCAGCGCGACCGCGGCCGGTTCGGGCACCACTCGACGGCGGCGGAAGCCGGGCAGGTGGCGGCGGGGGCGGGCGTTCGGCGCTTGATCCTCTGCCACGTGGAGGCCGACTACCACGGGGAGCTCCCGGCGCTGGCTGCCGAGGCGCGCGCCCACTTCCAGGGGACGGTGGAGATCGCGGAGGAGTTTCTCCCCTACACCATTTAGACGCCCCTCACCTCTTCTGCTCTCCCCCCTCACCCTGCCCTCTCCCCCTCGGGGGGGAGAGGATGAAGGTGAGGGGATCATGAGTGGGGTGAGGGGCCAGCCGCGCCAGCACGAGGGCGCGGAGGGAGTCGTAGTCGAAGGCGGTGCCCTGGCGGGTCGGCACCTCCGCCTCGGTCTTGAGGCCGGTCTCGCTGACAATCACGCAGATCGTCTGGCCCGGATCCACTTGCTTCTTGGCGAGGAGCCGCCCCAGCACCGCAAGCGTCGCGACCCCCGTCGGCCCGGCCCAGATTCCCTCGGTGCGGGCCAGGGTCTTCTGGGCCGCGAGAATCTCCTCGTCCTCCGCGTCGCCCACGACGCCGCCGCCCTCGCGCAGTAGCCGGAGGGCCCACTCGCCCTTCTTTCCCGGATCCCCCGCGGCCAGCCCCTCGGCGACCGTGTAGCCGATCTTGAGGGGCTTGAGCGGGGCGCCGTCGCGCCACGCCCTGGAGATGGCGTTGGCCCGGGTGGCCTGGGCGGCCACCATGAGGGGCGCCTTGTCGATCCAGCCCAGCTGCGCCAGCTCCCGAAAGCCGCGAGATGTTGCGATGAAGGTTTCGCCCACGGCGACAGGGGCCACGATCACGTCGGGGGCGCGAAAGTCGTTCTGCTCCCAGATCTCGTAGGCGAGGGTCTTCTTGCCTTCCTGCTTGAAGGCGTTCCGGGAGGCCCCGCAGTCGAAGAAGACCTTTTCCTCCACCAGCCGGTCCCAGTGGCCGATCAGATCGTCATACACGCCCTTGTAGATGATGAGGTCGGTCGCCGTGGCGCCGATGTGGAGCATCTTGGGGGCCGAGGCGCGCTCGTAGACGAAGATGAGGGAGCGGAGCCCCGCCCGCGCCGAGTAGGCGGCGATGGAGGAGCCGGCGTTGCCGGAGCTCACGACGGAGGTGACACGATAGCCGAACTGGAGCGCCGCGGCGACCGCCGTGGCCGAGGAGCGGTCCTTCACGGTGCCGGTGGGGTTGGACCCGTCGAACTTGATCAGCAGGCGCTTGACGCCGAGGAATGTCGCCAGGCGCGGGCAGTCGAGGAGCGGCGACTGCCCTTCGCCGAGCGTCACCCGGTGCTCCCGGCGCGCAATGGGGAGGACGGCGGCGTACCGCCACAGGCCAGGCCCATCGAACACTGCCGGCCCGCGGCGGCCGAGCTCCTGCAGGTCGTAGGTCAACTCCAGGAGGCCCCGGCACTTGTCGCACTCGAGGCGATAGGCGAGGGGATACGCCGCCTCGCACTCGATGCATCGAAGCCCCGTCGCCAACGACTCCGTCGTCATGCGCGGAGGCCGAAGCGGTCGGCGAGGACGGCCAGCATCTCCTCGATCCGGTGCCGCAGCGTGTGCTCGCCGAGGGCGCGCTTGAGGGCGTTCTGGCCGATGGCCCGGGCCTCGTCGGGATGGGCGAGGTAGAAATCGAGCTGGCGCCTGAGCTCGTCCAGATCGCGATAGGCGACGACCTCCTCGCCGGGCTTGAACAGGGGCGACAGCTCGTCCTTCCAGTCCACGACCTGGCACGCGCCGCTCGCGGCCAGCTCGAAGGTCCGGGTGTTGACCCCCACGATGTCGTTCATCGGGTGATGGTGGTTCAGCGACAGCGTCGAGCCCGAGTAGACCGCGAGCTTGGCGCGCCCCCACACGGCGGGGCCCGCGACCATCCGCCGGCCCCCGGCGTCGGTGGCGTCCCGCCAGCCCGTCCCCCAGAGCCGCACCGGGTATCCCGCCAACTCCCGCAGGAAACGCTCCCGGTACGGATAGTGGCTCCCCACGAAGGAGATGGGGCTGACGTAGCGATCCTGCTCCTCCGGGGTCAGTGTCACCGGATGGTGCATCGCCGGCACGCAGTACATGGGGAGGTAGTGGAGGTTGGTGATCCCGACCTGCTGGAGACTCCGGAGCGCGTAGCGCTCCTTCGTGAAGAAGACGTCGTACGCTTCGATGCACACGAACGGGATCATCCAGAGCGGGTTGTCGGGGAAGAAATTGACGACGACGGTGTTCAGGCGCGCCTTGATGCGCCGGATCACGCCCGGCGTGATCGGCCCTCCCTTGATGACCAGGACCACCTCGGGCCGCCAGTCCAGGCACG
>LDXP01000036.1 GCA_001443385.1 Candidatus Rokubacteria bacterium CSP1-6 | reverse complement strand
CGACGGCCCGGGCGCGCTCCAGCACCCCGGGAAGATCCTCCGCAAACTCGGGGAAGTGCAGGTGGGCGTGGGTGTCGAAGAGCACGACGCCATCTTACCCTGCTCAATCCACCACCACCAGGCCGCGATCCTCCTCCTCCAAGTGTTAACTGGCTATTTTTTCAGACAGCCGTACCGACTGGTTCGTGACCGTCCGCCGCCCCAACAGCAAAGAGTGACGGCTCACCGGATGACCGCGTCGCTCCTCTCCCTGCTCTGCGCTTGACAAAGTAGCTTCCAGAGGCTACTTTCGGACTGTGCATGCTGTCGGCCTCAAGACGTTGAAGAACAAGCTCAGCGAGTACGTCCGGCTCGCCGCAAGGGGAGAAACTGTGCTCGTGACTGACCGAGATCGCGTGGTCGCCGAGCTCGGGCCACCTCGCGAGGGCCGGAGTCCTTTACTGGCGGACGCAATCCTAGCGGAGGCCGTCCGGCAGGGCTGGCTCACACCTCCGGCCCTTCCGGCCAGCGGGCCGCCACCCAGAAGGCCCGTGATGAAGTTCCGCGCGCTGCTGGAGGAGCTCGAACGCGACCGGGACGACCGGTGATCTACCTCGACACCTCTGTCGCCCTCGCGCAGCTCCTGGCCGAAGACCGGGAACCTCCTGCATCCCTCTGGCGCGATCCGCTGGTCTCGAGCCGCCTCCTTGAGTACGAAGTCTGGACTCGCATTCACGCGCTGAGGCTCGGTCGCACCCACGGGGACGACGTTCGGGCGCTGCTGGGGCGCGTGGCCTTGATCGAGATGGCCCCGCCCGTCCTGGCCAGGGCGCTCGAGCCCTTCCCCACGCCGGTCCGCACGCTGGATGCCCTGCACCTGGCCTCTATCGAATTCCTTCGCGCACACGGCCAGGTCGTGAAGCTCGCCAGCTACGACGAGCGGCTCATCGACGGCGCGCGGGGACTGAGAATCCCGATCTACAAGCTCTGACATCCCCGCCCCGCGGCCCGAAAAGCCAAACGTCGCTAGACGGGCGCCTCTTCAGACAGGAGCAACCCTGGAACCGGAGTCAAGCGACGCCCCACCGGATCGGCCGCGAGCCGCAATCCTTCAAGCGTGTACGCTCCGAGAAGCGGCTGAGTCCCTGGTTCACCAAAGACGACGAGGGTGAGTTCCGTGCGCCCGTCCACCCGGATCCAGGTGCGTCCGATATCCCGCTCCACCCGCCGGCCATCCGCGAGGACAAAAGTTTCTCGCGCGTGCGGGACTACCCCCAGGGCGTGGAGGAGAGGCGCCGGAAGGGTCGCGTACGTGGCTCCGGTGTCCACCAGGGCCTCGACAGTCTCGTAGCGCTGACCGGCCGGGTCCCCCACCTCGATGCTCACGCGAAACGTCCCCATCGGGGCCTACTGGATGACTTCGTCGGCCCGGATCAAGAGGGACTGGGGGAGCGTGAGGCCGAGGGCCTTCGCGGTCCTGAGGTTGATGACGAATTCGAACTTCGTTGGCTGCTCGACGGGGAGGTCGGCGGGCTTGGCGCCCTTTAGGATTTTGTCCACGTAGGCGGCAGCGCGGCGAAACATCTCCCGCAGGCTCGGACCGTAGCTTACGAGCCCCCCCTCATCCACAAACGAGCGCACCTCGTACATCGCCGCCAGCCGGTGCTTGGCCGCCAGGTCCGCAATCACTTTCCGGTGCTCGAACGACAGCGGGGAAACCTGCACGATCAGAGCCCCGGCGCGTTCTCGCTTCATCGCCGCGAAGGCGCCGTCGAACTCGTCGGGACCCTGCAGCGCCAGCAGCTGAAGCTGGACGCCCACGACCCCAGCCGCGGCTTGCATCTCTCGGAACAAGAGCTGCGTCGCCGCAGTGGCCCCGGAGGCGAGGACGGCCACGCGCGTGGCGCCCGGAACCAGCTCTTTGATGAGCTGCAGCCGTTTTCCCGCCAGCTCGGTGGAGAGGAGGGTCAAACCGGTGATGTTGCCTCCCGGTCGCGCGAGACTGGCCACGAGGCCGGTCGCAATGGGATCGCCAGCTGCCGCCATGACGATGGGGATCGTCCGGGTTGCGTCCTTGGCGGCCTGGATCACCGGTGTCGCCACCGCCACGATGATGTCAACCTTCAGGCGGACCAGATCGGCTGCAAGGTCGGGAAGTCGGTCAACCTTTCCCTCCGCCCATCGGTACTCAATGGCGATGTTCTGGCCCACCACGTAGCCGTGCTCGCGCAGCCCTTGCAGGAATGCGTCAGTGGCCTCGCTCGGCCCGGACGGGAGCGCCAGATAACCGATCCGGGCGACCTTCCCCGCCTGCTGCGCGGCGGCGGGGGACGAGGACAGGAAGAGGCCGAGGGCGAGCGTGAAGAAACCGACGGCGGCTCGGCGCGTCATGGCGGTCTCGAGGCCCCTCACCCTGCCCTCTCCCCGATGGGGAGAGGGGCACATGGGTTACAGGTGGATGGCGAAGTCCTCCAACTTGGGCTTGACCAGCCGGGCGTAGTCGCGCCAGGTCATCTTGACCGTCAGGGTGTGGGTCCCCGCGTTGAAGACGATCTCCTCGTCCTTTTCCAGGGACCGGTCGGCGTAGACGAGCAGGTTGAAGAGGTTGCCGAAGGGTGGCATGGCCCCCACCTCGCAGCCGGGGAACACGCCGCTGAACTCCCCCTCCTGGGCCAGCCTCACATCTTTGGCCCCCAGGATCGTCTTGAGACGGCTGAAGTCCACCTTGTGGTCAGCAGGGAGCACCACCATGGCGAGGTCGGCCCCGGCCTTGACCATCACCACCTTGGCGAGGGCCCGCCCCTTGACGTGGGACAGGGCGGCGATCTCCTGGGCCGTGTAGGCGGTCGGGTGGGAGTGGACCGAGTAGGCAGCCTTGTTGGCGTCGAGGAACTCCCGGAGCTTCGCAAGAATAGGCATAATGGCCTACCTCCTTCCGCGCGCCCGTTGAGGAGGGCGCGGGGTCAGTTCATACCAGAAGGGGCCGGAGGTCAAGGGTCCCTCATTCCGTGACGACGAAGCGCAACCGGCCGACCAGTTGGCCGTGCTCGGTCACCACATCCACCTCCCAGCGCCCCGCCGGCGACGGCCCGAAGTCGGTCTTGCGCGAGTAGGTGCGGAATCCCTCGGCCCTCCCGCCTCGAACCGGGGAGAGCGGGACGGTCGCAACCGCCCGGCCGTCTTTCTTCCAGACGTGGAAGACGGGCTCGCGCAGCCCGGCCGGGGCATAGATGGCCGTGTAGGCCGCGAGCCCACCGAGCTCGCGCAGGTTCGCCGCGGAGATGGGGCTCGCGAGCGGGCCGACCGGCTCCAGGCCGCTGACGGACCAGGCGAGGGTGGCGCGGGCCAGGTGGAGCGGCGCCGGCGGGATCCCCGCGCGCAGCGGCGCGAGAACCACCACCGCCACCCCGGCGAAGACCGCCGCGCGGATGGCGGCACCCTTCCAGCTCCCGCCCGAGCCCCGGAGCGCCGGGGTCAGGGCGAGCGCGCAGAGGATCGCGCTCCCCTCGAGCGCCCAGAACGGGCGAAGGCCGACCAGCGGCAGCGCCACGTTCAGGGCCGCGAACATCGAAAAGGCCAGGAGCGCGTGACCGAGCCACCGGCGCGGGTGAACCACGGCGCGGTACCAGGGGTCCACCGCCGTCACGAGGGCCCCGCCGGCCAGCAGGAGGAGGAACCAGGCGTTCGCTGCGGTGAGCGTCGCGCTCGCGTAATACGACGGCAGGACGAACAGGAGCACGTTGTGGTAGAGGGTCTGCAGCGTGTAGTCCGCCGCGTCAAGCACGAGGCGGCGGCCGCGGGCTTCCAGCGGCGCGCGCAGCTCGGTGAAGACGGCGAAGACCAGCCAGAGGAGGAGGAGATAGCCCACGATCCAGGGGAGGTTGGGAAGCCCGCGCCGGAAAACGAAGAGCGCGAGGAGCCCGGAGGCCAGCGAGGCGAGGGAGACCCCCCACTTCCTCGCCCAGGAGAGCCGGGGCCTCCGGCTCACGGCTCGTCGGCGCCGCGGCTCCTCTGGCGCCGGAGTGTGTCGCGAGCCACGAGAACGAGAAGAGCGACCAGGCAGGCGACCGCGATCAGGAGGAACGCCCAGGCCGCGAGCCTCGAGCGCTCGGCCACCGGACCCTTGAAGACGAACAACTCGAACACGGCAAAGGCGATCCCGGGGGCGAAGATGACCAGCAGCGCGACGAGGACGCCCTTGCGCACTTACTGCGTCACGCGCCCCCCTGGCCTACGGGAGCACGCTGAGGAAGGCGCTGGCGACGAGGCCCACCATCCACAGCCCCCACGGAATCCACACCTCGCCCTCCAGGTACGCCAGGCCGCCTAACCCTCCGACCACCAGCGTCATGAGAATCCAGTTCGGCACGCCGAGCAGGCGCCCGACCGGTGCGAGGGTCCCGGCCAGAACCACCAGCACGAACAGTCCCAGCAAGAGCGCAACCAGCGCGGCGAACGGCGCCAGCAGCATGAACGCGAGCAGGACGAAAAATCCCTCCCCGCGGACCGCGCCGGGCCGTTGAAACGTGTCACCCGCACCCGACTGTGACTGGAGCCACTCGAGCGCTCCCTGAACTCCCCCTAACCAGAGCACGCCGAGGTAGGTGGCGAGGATCAGGACTCCCAGGAGCAGCAGGGACCACCGACCCCACCCCCAGGATGAGAGACTCAACATCGCAGACCTATTTGACTTTGGCGCCGGGGGGGAGGTCGCGATCCAGCACGACGAGGGCGAGGTCGTTCCCCTCCGAGGCGGCGAGGACCATGCCATTGGACTCGACGCCCATCAGGGTGGCGGGCTCCAGGTTGGCGACGATCACCAATTTCCTGCCGACCAGGGAGGCGGGCTCGTAGTGCTCGGCGATTCCCGCCACGAGAGTCCGCGTCTCGGCTCCCACTCTGACCGTGAGCTTCAGCAGCCGCTTCGACTTCGCGACCTTCTCGGCGGTCACCACCTCGGCCACGCGCAGGTCAACGCGGGCGAAATCATCAATGCTGATCCGCAAGGACTTCCCTCCCTCACCCTGCCCTCTCCCCACGCGGGGGAGAGGGGAAGCCGATTCGATGCGCGGGAATAGGGCCGGCGCCTTCTGGATCCCCGTCCCGGGCTTGAGGCGGCCCCGGGTCAGATCCGACAGCGCCATGGGAGTCTCACTCAGGCCCAGGAGCTCCCGGATCCGCTCCGCGGTGGAAGGCAGGAACGCCCCCAGGAGAATGGACAGGCAGCGGAGCGCTTCCGCGAGGGTGTACAGCACCGCGTCGAGGCGCGCGCGCTTGGCCGGATCCTTGGCCAGCGCCCACGGGGCGGTCGCATCCACATAGCGGTTCGCCGCACCGATGAACTCCCAGATGGCGATCAGCGCGCGCTGGAAGGCGAACTCCTCCATCGCCGCGTCCACTTCCGCCCGGGCTTTCTCCAGCGCCGCCTGGACCTCGGCCTCCTGGACGCCCTCGGCGCCCGCCGCCGGCACCACCCCGCCGGCGAAGTTCACGACCATCGTGGTGACGCGGCTCACCAGGTTCCCCAGGTCGTTGGCGAGATCGGCGTTGAGGCGGCCGACGAAGGCTTCCTCGGAGAAGTTCGCATCGAGGCCAAAGGTCATCTCGCGCATGACGAAGTAGCGGAAGGCGTCGTGGCCGTACTTGTCGGCGAGGGCCAGGGCCTCCACCACGTTGCCGATGGACTTGGACATCTTGCCGCCGGCCAGGCCCCAGTAGCCGTGGACGTTCAGGTGCGTGTAGATGGGCAGCCCCGCGGCCTTGAGCATCGTCGGCCAGTAGATGCCGTGGGGTTTCAAGATGTCCTTGCCGATCAGGTGCTGGACGTGGGGCCAGAAGGTCTCAACGCGCTCGCTCCCGGGCAGCCCGAGGGCCGAGACGTAGTTGATCAGGGCATCGAACCAGACGTAGGTGACGTAGTTCGAGTCGAAGGGGAGCGGGATCCCCCACTCGAGCCGGCTCTTGGGGCGACTGATGCAGAGGTCCTCCAGGGGCTCGCGCAGGAAGGCCAGCACCTCGTTCCGGTAGCGCTCGGGGCGGATGAAGTCGGGATGGCTCTCGATGTGTTTGACGAGCCACTCCTGGTGGCGGCTCATGCGGAAAAAGTAGTTCTGCTCCTTGATGAAGGTCGGCGCCGTCTGGTGGTCGGGGCACTTGCCGTCCACCAGTTCCTTGTCCGTGTAAAAGCGCTCGCAGCCGTAGCAGTAGTTGCCGCCGTACTCCCCGAAGTAGATCTCCCCCGCGTCGTGGAGCTTCTGGAGGATCGCCTGCACCACCGTCTTGTGGCGGGGCTCCGTCGTGCGGATGAAATCGTCGTTGGTGACCCCGAGCCGGCGCCAGGTTTCCCTGAACATCCCGGCAATGCGATCCGCGTAGGCCTGCGGGGACTCCCCGGCCTTGGCGGCGGCCTGGGCGATCTTGTCGCCGTGCTCGTCGGTGCCGGTGAGGAAGCAGACGCGGTCCCCCGCCAGCCGCCGGTACCGGCACATGGCGTCGGCGATGAGCGTGGTGTAGGCGTGGCCCAGATGGGGGGCCGCGTTCACATAGTAGATGGGCGTGGTGAGGTAAAAGGTGCGAGCCACAGATCTAGAGGGGCTTGATATGAGGGCGTCCCTCCCACGTCACCAGGTCCAGGGGCACCTCGGCCTCCGTGCCGTCCTGGAAGCCGACCACGACGGTCTGCTTCAGCACGCGGATGGACTTGACGACGCCCTGCATGCAGCCCCCGCCGCCGCACTCCGCCTGGCACGCCTTGCCGACGCGCGGGAGATAGGCGCGGAGCTGCTCGTAGGTGGAGAACTCGTAGAGCAGGCAGCACTTGAGCCGGCCGCAGTTCCCGAGGAGCCGGTTGTCCGTCAAGGGCATGTCCTGGGTCTTCGCCATCTTCACCGAGATCGGCTCGAACTTCCTGAGCCAGGAGGAGCAGCAGAGCTGGCGGCCGCACGGGCCGATCCCGTCCATCACCTTGGTGGTGTCGCGGGCGCCGATCTGGCGCATCTCGATGCGGGCGCGGAACTCGCGGGCCAGATCCCGGACCAGCTCCCTGAAATCCACGCGGTCTTCCGCGTTGAACAGGACGGTCACGCGCCGGCCGTCGGGCTGGATGTCCACGTCCACCACCTTCAGGTGGAGGCTCTTCTGCCGGGCACGCTCCTGGCAGGTCACGACCGCGCGCCTCTCGCGCTCGCGTCGCTCCCGCCAGTCGTTGGCCTCGGAGGTCGTCGCCTTCCGGATCACCTTCCGGAACAGGCGGTCACGCTTGGACTCGGGGAGCGGGCGCTTGGGGCGCCGGACCTCGCCCATGGCGGTGCCGGTGGCCGTCTCGACGACGCAGAAGTCCCCCACGTGGAGGTCGAACTCCTCCACCAGGTACTCCTCGGCCTGGAGCGGCTCGCGGAGCCTGATCCCGATCAGGTACTGGGGACCCATATCAACGGTTGGGGTTTCCGTCTCCATCGCGATCCTAATAGTCTCCGTTCGGGCGCGGGCTTAGCCCGCGCAACCCGTTCTCGGGGGGAGGCATCGGAAGGGGGGCGGAGCCCCCCTCCGAGCAATTATGCCGTCCTCAGGGCGAGACGGCTCAGCATCACTTCGAGGGTGAGCCGGGGGGTGACGTTGCGCTGGAGCGCCTGCCAGGCTTCCCGGCAGGCCGCGAGCCCCCCGACGATGCTGTCCCAGGAGCGCGCCGCGGCGTCCCGGGTCAGCTCGGCCGCTCGGTCACCGTGAATCAACACCCGGGGATCCCCGCCGGCCTTGGCGCAGAGGAGATCCCGGTACCAGAGCCACCAGGTCTCGATCAACTGCTCCATCTGGGCCCGGTCGCGCCCCAGAGTCTCGCCCCACTTGAAGACTGCCGTGGCGCCGTCGGCCCCGACGTCGGCCAGGATCGAGAGCGCCAGCTCCCGCCGCTCCAGCCACGCCGCGGGATCCTGCGCGAGCGCGAGCCCCGGACGGCCCTGGCTCGCGCGTGCCAGGAGCCGGGCCGTGCCCTCGTCCATCCCGCGCGCCTCCAGGAGCGCGACGGCCTCCTCCTCGTGGAGCGGCATGAAGCGCACCACCTGGCAGCGCGAGAGCACCGTCGCCGGGAGCTCGCGCGTGTGGGCGAGGATCAGGATGATCACCGTGCGTGCCGGCGGTTCCTCCAGGGTTTTCAGAAAGGCCTGAGGCGCCTCGGCCGTCATCCGCCCCGCGTCATCGACGATGAAAACCTTCCAGGCGCCCTCGGCGGGGCAGAGCGCGGCCCGCTGCTCGAGCTGGCGGATCGCCTCGATCCTGATCAAGAGGGTCCCGCTCGTCTTGCCCTCGGGCGGCGTCGGCGCGATCAGCATGTAATCCGGGTGGATTCCGGCCTCGACCCGCCGACATGTGGGGCACGACCCCGCTTCGTGCCCCGTTCCGCTTCCCCTCTCCCCGCCGGGGAGAGGTAAGGTGAGGGGGCAAAGTAGCGCCTTTGCGAACGCCTTCGCCGTGAGCTTCCGGCCGACGCCCGGCGGGCCCACGAAGGCGTAGGCGTGGGCCACCCGCCCCGAGGCGAGCGCCCGGGTCAGCACATCCACGGCGGCGGGTTGGCCCCGGACGGCGTCAAACGCCACGCGCCTGTCCCCGCCGCCTCAAGAGGTCTCCCACGGCTTTTCTGATTTCCCCCTGCAGCCGATCTACGGGTTGTTCGGCGTCGAGCACCACGATCCGGTTCTTCTCCTCGCGGGCCAGGTCGAGATACCCCTGCCGGACCTTGCGGTGGAAGGCGAGATCCAGCCTCTCGAAGGCGTCCCGCGCGCGGCCGCCGAGCCGCTCCAGGCCCACACCGGGGTCCAGGTCCAGAAGAAGGGTCAGGTCGGGAACCACGCCGCCGGTCGCCAGGGCGTTCAGCTCCCGGATCGTCTGGAGATCCAGGCCGCGCCCGTACCCCTGGTAGGCCAGCGTGGCGTCGGCGTAACGGTCGGAGACCACAATGTCGCCGGCGTTCAGCGCCGGCGTGATCACCTGCGCCACGTGCTGCTGGCGGGCGGCCATGAAGAGCAGCGCCTCGGTGAGCGGCGTGAGGCCGTCCTGCTCGAAGATGGCGCGAACCGCCGCGCCGATGGGGGAGCCGTCAGGCTCGCTGGTCTCGCTGACCCGGTGCCCCTGCCCCCGGAGCCACTCCGCCAGAAGCCGGCACTGGGTCGTTTTTCCCGACCCCTCGACACCTTCCACAGTGATCAGCGACCCGGCCATGACTCACTGTAACACGGGCGAATTCAGCCGACCAACCCGTGGACCGGGAAGATGCTCCGGCGAATGGCGTCCACCTGGCGCCCGGCGAACTCCTGGGCCCTGCCGCGGATCGTCGCCGGGATCTCGGACGGGGGATCCCATAAGGAGGGTGACCGGAAGTCGAAGCTGCGCATGTCGGCGGCGAAGGAGGCAGGCAGGTCCGGCCGCAGCTCGACGCCGTTCATGACGGCCCAGGCGGCGGTCCACGCCCGGGCCACATTCGTCAGATCGTAGCCGCCCCCGCCGAGCGCCACGAGCCGCGGCGACAGCTCGACGATCCGTGCCACCGTCCGCGCAAACCCCTGAACGGAGAGAGAAAGGTGGGTCAGCGGATCCGTGTGATGGGAGTCGATGCCGAGCTGGGCCACCACGACGTCCGGCTTGAAGGCCCCGAGCAACGGGGGAACCACGGCCTCGAACGCCTCGTGATAGACGGGGTCGTCGGTGTACGGCTCGAGCGGGACGTTGACCGCGTAGCCCTGGCCCGCGCCCTCGCCGTGTTCCTCCACGAAGCCGGTCCCGGGGAAGAGCCGGTCGCCGCGCTCGTGGGTCGAGATCGTCAGCACGTTCGGGTCGGCGTAGAAGGCGAACTGCACGCCGTCGCCGTGGTGGGCGTCGATGTCCACGTAGCAGACGCGCCAGCCGCGCTCGCGCAGGGCGAGGATGGCCAGCACCGGGTCGTTGACGTAGCAGAAGCCCGAGGCCCGGTCGGGCATCGCGTGATGGAGCCCGCCGGCGAAGTGGAACGCGCGCTCCACGTCGCCGTCGGCCACGAGCCGGGCCGCCAGGAGCGAGCCGCCCGCCGCCAGGCAGGAGGCCTCCCAGAGCCCGGGAAAGATGGGGTTGTCGCCGGGGCCGAGGCCGTAGCGGTACGCCCCCGGCAGATGGAGCCCGCTGCTGACGGCCTTCAGGACTTCCAGATAGGGGCCCGCGTGAAAGCGCGCAAGGGCGGCCTCATCGGCCGGCTCGGGTGCCCACACCTTGGCGCCGGCCAGGGTCGTGAGGCCGTAGGCCTCCATGAGCCGCCAGGTGAGCCCGAGGCGCTCCATCCTGAGCGGGTGGTCCGGGCCGTAATCGAAGCGGGTGTACTGATCCGAGTGGATGAGCGCCGTCTTCACCGACGCCTCCGCCGCCACACGCCGCTCTTCCCACCGGACTTTTCGAGAAGGCAGAGGTCGGTGAGGACCACGCCCTTGTCCACCGCTTTCACCATGTCGTACACCGTCAGCCCCGCCACGGCCGCGGCGGTGAGCGCCTCCATCTCCACGCCCGTCTTGTCCACGGTTCGCACGCGCGCCTCGATTCCGAGCGTCGAGGCTTTCTCGTTGAGCTGAAAGGTGACTTCCACGCCCGTGATCCTGAGCGGATGGCAGAGGGGGATCAAGTCCGGGGTCCGCTTCGCCGCAAGGACGCCGGCGGTGCGGGCCACGCCGAGGACGTCACCTTTGGCCAGCTGGCCCGCCTTGATGGCGGCGAGGGTGGAGCGCTTCATCCGGAGCACCACATGGGCGACGGCCGCGCGGGCGGACTCCGCCTTGGCGGTGACGTCCACCATGCGGGCTTCGCCCTCGGGGGTGAGGTGGGAGAGCCCCTTGCGCGGGGACTCTCCCCGCGGCGGCCGGGTACCCACTGGCTGCGCCGCGCCCGGCGGCGGGATCAGGCCGGGGCCTGGGAGGAGTGGGTCTGGCTGGCCTGGCGGACGATAGTCTCCATCCGATCCTTGGCCATCAGCTTCAGCTTCTTGACCTCGCTGACCCGCCACTGCTGATCGGCGGACAGGAAGGGTCGGCCCTTCAGCTCTTCCAGTTCCTTCTCGTACCCCTGGTGGTCGTGACGGAGCTTCCTGAACTCCTCGTTGTCCGCTAGCAGTCGCGCAATGAGGGCTTCGCGATCGGACATCGGGTCCTCCTTAGGATGAATGGCTCATAAAACAACACAGGCCAGCGCCGTGTGGGTCGCTGGCTTTCCGTGACGAACCGCGTTTCCTGCACCCGGGCCTCCCCGTTGTCAGTTCGGCCTCCTCAGGCTGGCCCTTTTATAACAGAGGGCCGCGGCAGTGTCAATCGGCCAGTCGCTTGCGGGCGAACGCCGCCAGATCCCGGTTGAACTGATCGGCGACCTCGAAGAAGGGCGCGTGCCCGCAGCGCGGGTAATCGACCCGGGACGCGTGGGGAATGTGGCTGGCGATGAAGTCCGCGGAGGTCGTCAGGACGAGCTGATCCTCCCGCCCATGCGTGATGAGCACCGGGACCTTCAGGCCCCGGAGCACGTCCCGGTTATCGAGCCTGCGGTCGAACATCCCCTGGCGAACGTGGGGAGGCACCGCCGCATTGAACCCGAGAAAGAAATAGAAGTCGTGGGGATCGAGCTCGCCATGCGTCAGCAGGTCCACGAAGCTCCCGAGGGCGAGGCTGCTCTCGGCAGCATTGTTCGAGAGAAGCGCGGGCGCCAGAGCCAGCAGGGCGGGCCCGAGCATCCTGGAGGCTTCATCGGACCCCAGCTCCGTCGCCGCGTCAACGAAGTTGAGACCGCCGATGGCCTCTTGCCCGTAGTGGCGCACATAGTCGCACATGATATAGCCGCCGTAGGACCATCCGCTCAGCACCGGTCGCTTCAGGCCCAGCGCCCGGATCACGGCGTGGATGTCGTCGGCCCAGTGCTTGCCGTTCTGGTACGCCGCCGCCTCGCGCGGCTTATCCGACAGGCCGTGGCCGCGGATGTCGAGCCTGGCGAGGTAGAAGTCGGCCGCCAGCGGGCTCTCGAACTGCCGGTCCCACGCGACCCGGCACTGGCTGAACCCGTGAATGAGCAGGATCGGAGGGTTCGCGGGGTTGCCGATCGCCTCGACGAACAGCTTGGCGCCTCCGCCGCCCTCGACGAAACGTCCATGAAATCTGGGATCCGGCTTCATCGCAAGTCTCCTCTGGGGATGACGTGGGGGGCGGTGGCCTTGAAGGCGGCGATAACCGGGGCGCCTTCCCTGAGCCCGAGCTCCTCCACCGAGCGGTGGGTGACGACCGCCACGAGGTGAAAGCCGCAGTCGATGACCGCCCGGACGTAGGGCCCGACGGCGACGAGCCGGCCGACCGTCCCCGCCAGGTGATTGCGGACGCTCGAGGCCGGGTGCAGCGTGCCCGGAGCGAGCAACGTGACGTCCTCCGGCCTGAGGCAGATCCTGAGCCGGGCGCCCGGCGGGGCCTCCGTCGCCACCTCGATCTTCTGGCCTCCCGCGTCCAGGACGGCCAGGCCCGCCTGGCTCGACAGCACCCGGCAATCCAGGATGGTCTCCACCCCGACGAAGCGAGCGACCTCCTCGGAGACCGGCGCCCGGAAGAGGCGCCCCGCCTCATCCACCTGGAGGACCTTCCCGCCCATCATGACCGCCACCCGGTCGCCGAGCGCCATCGCTTCCCAGCGATCGTGCGTGACCAGCACGGTGGTGATCCGGTCCTCGCGGAGGATGCCCCCCAGCTCGCCGATCAGCGCCTCCCGCGTCGGCTGATCCAGCGCCGAGAACGGCTCGTCGAGGAGCAGCAGTTCGGGCTTCAGGACGAGCGCGCGGGCGAGCGCCGTGCGCTGGGCCTCGCCGCCCGAGAGCGTCCGGGCCGGGCGGTCGGCCAGCGCCCCGATCCCGAAGCGACCCAGCCACGCGTGAACCCGGGAAGCGATCTCGGCGTCCGCCACGCGACGGAACCTGAGCCCGAGGGCGACGTTCCCGAAGACCGTGTCGTCCACGAGGAGCGGATCCTGAAAGACCGTCGCCATCCGGCGCCGGGCCGCGAGAACGTCGCTTCCCCCCACCGTCCCGCCCTTGAACCGGACCTCACCCGCGGTGGGGTCCTCGAGCAGCCCGATCACGCGGAGGAGCGTGGACTTGCCCGCGCCGTTGGGGCCGATGACCGCCAGGATTTCTCCCGCCTGGATCTCGAGGGCGGGGACCTCGAGCACCACGGCGCCGCCGTAGGCGACCTGCACCCCTGAGAGACTAAGAACAGAACTCATTCGGAGGGGAGGACCTGGATAGAGCCCCGGTGGATGGAAATCTGCCAGCGCCGGTCGCGGGCCATCTCGAGGATCTCGTAGACGAGCTTGGGAACCTCGATCTCGAGATCGTACGTCTCCTGGCTGGGCGCCCCCGGCGTGCTGAGACGGAAGAAGAGCGTCCACGTGGTTCCCTGGTCCGCCTCGCCCACGATCTCGCCGTCCATCAGGTTCATGTGGTGGCGGGCGTCGGGGCCCGGGCGGTCCTTCCGGATGAGGCGCACGTACTCGGGGCGGATGAAGAAGGGGAGCGCCGCGCCCGGGGGCGGCAGGAACAGGCGCGAGGGGGAGTTGACGGCCTCCAGCGTCTGCTCGCGCCAGCGGAGCTGGATGACCTCCGGCGTGGATTTCAGCACGGCGCCCCTCAGGAGGTTTCGCACGCCGATCAGCCGCGCGACCCGCTCGGAGGTCGGCTGCCAGAGCAATTCGGACTTCGGCGCGGCCTGGAGCACCCGGCCGCTCTCGTACACGACGATCCGGTCGGCCAGCTGGTAGGCCTCGGCCAGGTCGTGGGTCACCAGCACCGTCGCCTTGCCCCACTCGCGGATGATCCGCCCGAGCTCCTCGCGAAGCTGGCGGCGGAGCGGGGCGTCCACGGCCGAGAGCGGCTCGTCCAGGAGGAGCAGGTCCGGATCCACGGCCAGCGCGCGACCCAGGGCGACGCGCTGCTGCTGGCCGCCCGAGAGCTCGCGCGGAAACCGCGCCTCGAGGCCGGCCAGGCCGAGGCGCTCGAGCACCATCCGCGCGCGCTCCCGGCGCTCGTCGCGGGGACGCCCCTTGAGGCCGAAGGCCACGTTCTCTTCGACGGTCAGATGGGGGAAGAGCGCGTAGCCCTGAAAGACGTACCCGAGCCGCCGGTCCTGAGGCGGGAGGTCCACCCCGGCGGCGCTGTCGAAGAAGACCCGGTCGCCGAGCGCGATGCGCCCCCGGTCCGGGCGTAGGAGGCCCGCCAGGCACTGGAGCGTCAGCGTCTTGCCGGCGCCGTTGGGGCCGAAGAGGGCCACCACCTGGTCGCCGGACTCCCAGCAGACGTCGAGCGCGAACCCGGGCAGGCGCTTGGCGATGGAGAGGGAAACCATCTCAGCTTCCCCAGCGGGACAGCGCCCAGCCCGCGACGGCCCCGCCCAGGATCAGGCGGCTCGGGTCCACCTTCCAGCCCACCCCGAGGGCGGCGGCGCCGGCGGCGATGAGCCAGGCCGGCCATGCCGTGAGGGTGGACTGGGCCAGCTTGAGGGTCACCGCCGCCATCAGGGCGATCGAGCTCACGTTGACGGCGTCGAGGAACGCCGCCGTCCACGGGGACCGGCGGAGGCGGGGGACGAGCGGGTTGAGCGCCGCGACGAAGCAGAAGGACGGCAGGAAGATCGCCGCCGTCGCCACCCAGGCGCCCGGCGCGCCGGCGACCAGATAGCCCACGAACGTGGCGGTCGAAAGCACCGGCCCCGGCGTGAACTGGCCGATGGCGATGGCGTCAAGGAGCTGCTGGCGGGTGAGCCAGGCGTAGTCGTGAACCAGCCCGCCCTCGAGGAACGCCACCAGCACATAGCCGCTCCCGTAGAGGACCGCGCCGACCTTCAGAAAGAAGGCGCCGAGCTTCCACAGCGAGACCGTCGCCGCCGGGCCGGTCGCGCCGGCCGCCGGCGCCGCCCCGAGCGCGGCGCTTCCCGCGAGGGCCGCCAGCACGCAGGCTCGCTGCTGGGCGTTCAGGTGGGGCAGCCGCAGCCAGAGCATCCCGAGCGCGCCCCCGACGAACAGCGCCAGCACTTCGTTCACTCCCCCGAGCGACGCCACGCCGACGCCGACGCCGACGACTCCGAGCCGCCAGCCCTTCAGGGCCGTCCGCCCCAGCCGCACGGTCGCGGCCAGGATCACGGCGAGCACCGCCGGCTTGATCCCGTAGAAAAACGGGGCGACCTGAGGCAGGGACCCGAACTTCACGTACGCCCAGGCCAGGCCGGCCGTGATCAGGGCGGCCGGGAGGATGAAGCAGAGGCCGGCGACCACCAGCCCCGCCCAGCCGGCGCGGATGAATCCCAGGTGAATCGCCATCTCGGTCGAGTTCGGCCCGGGGATCAGGTTGGTGGCGCCCACGAGGTCCAGGAAATACTCGCGCGAGAGCCACTGGCGCCGCCTCACCACCTCCGCCTCCATCATCCCGATGTGGACCGCCGGGCCGCCGAAGCCGATGGTGCCCAGCTTCAGGAAAAGCGCGGCCAGCTCGCCCAGGCGCCCGAGCATCCCTAGTACTTGAGCCGGGCCATCCGGCTCAGGCCGAACAGGAGGACGGCCACGCCGCCGACGGCGATCAGGGCCAGCGCGTTGGCCTCTCCCATCGCGTTCGCCTGGACGCGGTCGTAGATCGCCAGCGGCAGCGTCTGCGTCCTCCCCGGAATGTTCCCCGCCACCATCAGCGTGATGCCGAATTCCCCGACGGCGCGGCAGAACGCGAGCACCGTCCCGGCCAGCACCGAGCGCCACGCCAGCGGCAGCGTCACGGACCAGAAGACGCTCCACTCCGAGCGGCCCAGGGTCCGGGCCGCCTGCTCCAGCCGCGGGTCCACCGTCTCGAACCCCGCCTGGGCCGACTTGATGAGGAGCGCGATGGACCCGACGGCGGCCGCCAGGACGGCGGCGCGCCAGGTGAAGGCCAGCTCGAATCCGGCGACGGCCAGCGCCCGGCCGACAGGCCCCTGGCTGCCGATCACGAGGAGGAGGTAATAGCCGAGCACCGTCGGCGGGAGGATCAGCGGGAGCACGACGAGCGCTTCGAGCAGGTCCCGCCCGGGAAAGCGCCGGCGCGCAAGGAGCCACGCCACCGGCACGCCGGCGAGGAGGGTCAGCGCCGTCGCGGTCACCGAAACCTGAAGCGACAGCCAGATCGGGAAGAGATCCATCAGAACTCCCCCGGAAGGCGAAAGCCGTAGCGCTTCATGATCGGCCGGCCTTCCGGCCCGTTGACGAACTGGACGAAAGCCAGCCCCAGCTCCGGGCGCGGCGTCCGCTTGACCACCACCGCCACCTGCTGGAGTGGCGCGTAGAGACTCGGGTCGATGGACGCCCATTCCACCTCGGGAACGTTCGCCACGGACAGGGCCACGATCCCCGCTTCCGCGGCGCCCGTCTGGAGGAACTGGAGGGCGTGCCGGATGTTCTCCCCATACACGAGCTTGGGCTTCACGGTCTCCCAGAGACCGACCTTTCTCAGGGCCTCCTCCGCCGCCCTGCCGTAGGGCGCGTGGAGCGGATTGGCGATGGCCACGTGACGGATCCGCGCATCGCCGAGCTGCCGGAGATCCGTCAGCCGGGGCCCGAAGCTCCTGGCCGTGGCGAGGACAATTCTCCCTTGAGCATAGACGGCCCGGCTCTCCGCGATCACGGCGCCCCGCGCCGCCAGCCGCTCCACGAACGCCTGGTCGGCGGAGAAGAAAACATCTGCCGGCGCCCCGTGCTCGATCTGGGTGGCGAGGTTGCCGCTGGAGCCGAGCACCAGCGAGACCCTGGCGCCCACGCTCTTCTCGAAGCGCGGCACGATCTCCTGAAAGGCGAAGCCGAGATCGGCGGCGGCAAACACCATGAGCGAAGGAACGTCGGCGATGGACGCCGGCGGCGCTCCCCCGAGCACGAGCCCCGCCCCGAGCAGCAAGAGCGCGAACGCGCGACGCATGGCATCCTTCATTCTACACACGCCGTCGCTGCTGAATCCACGTGAGCGCCCAGTTCACGAGAAACGTGATCAGCAGGAGGAGAAGCGACAGCGCGATGGCGACGTCGAAGTTCCCCTTGCCGGTCTCGAGCACCGTCGCCGTCGTGAGCACCCGCGTCTGGCCCCGGATGTTGCCGCCCACCATCATCGAGGCGCCGACCTCCGAGATGACGCCGCCGAAGCCCGCCATCACCGCCGCCAGCAGGGGCAGCCGCGCTTCCCGGAGCAGGACCCAGAGGAGCTGGACCCGCGAGGCGCCGAGCGCCAGGATCTGGAGGCGGAACCGGGGCGGGATCTGCTGGACGGCAGCCAGGGTCAGCCCCGTCACGATGGGGGCGGCGATGACGAACTGGGCGATCACGATGGCCGTCGGCGTGTAGAGCAGCTCCAGCAGGCCGAGGGGCCCGCTCCGCCAGAGGAAGATCGACACGAAGAGGCCCACCACGACCGGGGGAAGCCCCATCCCCGTGTTGACCAGGCTGACCACGAGGCCGCGCCCCGGGAACCGGGCGAGGGCGATCAAGGTCCCCAGCGGGATGCCGACGAGCAGCGAGACGCCCGTGGCCACGGCGGAGACCTGGAGTGAGAGCCACGTGATGCCGAGGACCTCGGGGTCGCCGTTCAGGAGGAGCCAGACGGCCTGCTTGATCCCTTCCCAGATGAGCTCCATGCTATCCCCCGCCGACAAAGAAGAGCGGCTCGCCGTACTTTTCGACACCGAAGGTCTTGATCATCTGCTGCGCCTCGGCCGACAGCATGAAGTCGGCGAAGGCCTTCCCTCCTGCGGCATTCACCCGCGGGTGACGGGCCTGGCTCACCTCCAGCACGTGGTAGATGTTGAGCAGGGCCGGGTCGCCCTCGAGGAGCACCATCAGCTGAATGCGCCTCTTGAAGGCGAGATGCGTCGCGCGATCGGCCAGCGTGTACGCCCCCTTCTCGGAGGCGATGGTGAGCGTCGCCCCCATCCCCTGCCCCGATTCGATGTACCAGGGCCCCTTGGCCGCGATGCCGGCGGCCTTCCAGAGCGACTTCTCCTTGGTGTGGGTTCCCGACTGGTCGCCCCGGGAGAGAAAGACGGCCCCGCGCTCCGCGACTCTCCTCAACGCGTCGGCCGCGTTCTTCTTCCCCTTGACCCCCGCGGGGTCCGCCGGCGGGCCGACCAGCACGAAGTCGTTGTGCATGACGCGCCGCCGGTTGATCAAATTCCCCTTCGCCAGAAACTGGAGCTCGAGGTCGGGGGCGTGGACCAGCACCACGTCGGCTTCGCCCCGATCGCCCAGGGTGAGGGCCTGCCCCGTCCCGACGGCGATCGTCTTCACCGTGTAGCCCGACTTCGTCTCGAAGAGCGGGACGAGGACATCCAGCAGCCCCGAGTCCTGGGTGCTGGTGGTCGTGGCGAGGATCACGGGCGACCGCTGGGCCTCGGCCGGCGCCGCGGCGAGCAGGGAGAGGAGAACGGCCGCGATCAATCCGCCAATGCTCACCGGGGCCAGTGCATGATGACGGCGACCCCCGCGAGGCACATGGCCCCGCCGAGAACGTCGAAACGGTCGGGCGCGATGCGATCCGCTGCCCATCCCCAGAGCATCGAAAGGACTACGAATATCCCGCCGTATGCCGCATAGACGCGGCCGAAGTGCGCGGGCTGGTACGTGGGGACGATGCCATACAACACGAGGATGGCAGCCCCGAGCAGGCCGAGGAGCCACGGCGCCCCGTTCCGCCACCACTGCCAGACAAGATAGCCACCTCCGATCTCGCAGAGACCGGCGAGCACGAACAGGACGAATGACTTGACGACCAGGCCCATGGGGTATCCCTCCCCTCACCCGCCCAGCTCTCTCCTGACGAGGGCGGCGCCCGCGGCCAGCGCCCGGATCTTCTGGTTGCACATGTAGCGCGGCGACCAGCCGAAGCCGCAGTCGGGGTTCACGTAAAGCTTCTCGGGCTTCGAGACCTTCAGGACCCGCCGGATCCGCTCGGCCACGTCCTCGGGGGTCTCGGGATGGAACCCCTTCACGTCGATGACGCCGGCGCCCAGCTCCCGGCCGTCCCCGTACTGGCCCCAGAGGTCGAGCTCGGAGAGCTCCCGGCCCGCGAACTCGAGCACGAACTGGTCGGCGCGCGCCTTGAGGAGGCCGGGGAAGTAGGAGCGGTACGTCCGGTTGAAGCGCGAGCGGCCGAAGCGGTTGCCGAAGCAGACGTGGAAGCCGAGCTTGGCCTTCACGCCGTCGGTGGCCAGGTTGAAGAGGCGGGCCATCTCCTCGCCCGACACGTTCCCGCGCGCCGGCTCGTCGATCTGGATGAAGTCCGCCCCCGCCGCTGCCAGCCCCTTGAGCTCGGCGTTGATGACTTCCGCGAAGCGCTCGGCCACGTCCACGACCCCCTTGTACACCTTGCCGGGGTGGATGCGCGAGCCGAACGTGAGCGGCCCTGCGCACGTCGCCTTGGTGCGCCGGGTCGTGTGGGCCTTGAGGTACTCGAACTCCTTGACGATGCCGAGCCCGCCCGGAGGGGTCTCGATCCGCCCGACCGCCTCGTAGCGCGTCTGCTGGTCGTAGCCCCAGGGGCCGGCCTTGCGCCTCACCGGGAGGGGCTGGATGCCTTTGATGATCGCGTAGTAGGAGTCCACGTAGCCGTCGAGGCGCCGCACCTCGCCGTCGGTGATGATGTCGAGCCCCGCCCGCTCCATGTCGCGGATCGCGGTGTCGGCGGCATCGTCGAACATCTCCTCCAGGTCGGCCGGGCCAAACTCGCCGGCCTCCCAGGCCTTGACGGCCGCGTACCACCAGCCGGGCTTGCCGTGGGAGCCGACGACCGTGGCCGGAATCAGCGGAAGGTCTGCCATCAGGGTGTCCCTCCTATCACTCTCAGGACGGCCGGATCCCTCTGCACCTCGCTCGGGTGTCCGGAAAAGATGATCTCGCCCCGCTCGATGACGTACAGCCGGGTCGTGTACTCGGGGACGTGGTGGATGTTCGACTCGGCGATCAGGATCGCGTGGCCCAGCTTCGTGATCTCGAAGATGCCGCGGCCGATCTCGGGGATGATCGCCGGTGAGAGCCCCTCGAACGGCTCGTCCAGGAGGAGCATCGTCGGGTCCAGGGCCAGGGCGCGGGCGATCGAGAGCATCTTCCGCTCGCCCCCGCTGATCTGGGTCCCTCTCCGCGCCCCGTAGCGGCGGAGCACGGGAAACACGGCGTACGCCTGGGCCAGCCGGTCCCCGGCAGGGCGCCCCGTCCGCCGCGTCCAGGTGGCGATCTCCACGTTCTCGGCCACGGTGAGGTCGGCGAAGATCGCGCCGTCCTCGGGGGCGAAGCCCATGCCCAGCTGGGCGATCGCGAACGGCCGCATCCCCCCGATCTCCCGGTCGAGGAAGCGGATCCGCCCCGCGTGCGGCGCCAGGTAGCCCATGATGGTCCTGAGGGTCGTCGTCTTTCCGGCACCGTTTCGCCCGACGAGGCACACGACCTCCCGCTCCCCGACGGCGAGCGAGACGTCGCGCAGGATGTGGCTCGCCTCGATGTAGACGTGCAGGCCTTCCACCGAGAGCATCATGCCCCCCCGCCGGGCGCCAGGGCTTTCCGGCCCACCACCGTGTCCACGACCCCCTCGTCGGCCATGATTTCGTCCGGCGTGCCGTCGGCGAGCACCTTGCCCTGATGGAGCGCGATGATCCGGTCGGAGTAGCCGAAGACGATGTCCATGTCGTGCTCGACCTGGATGATGGACTTGATGCCGAGCTGCCGCGAGGCCGAGACGAGGATCTCCATGATGGCGTGCTTGTCCCTAGTGCTGACGCCGCTCGTGGGCTCGTCCAGCAGGATGATCTCCGGGTACAGCGCGAAGGCCGAGGCCACGTCCAAGAGCTTCTTGTCGCCCTGGGGGAGGTGCTTGGACGGCGTGTGGGCCTTCTCCGCCAGCCCGAACAGGTCGGCGATCGCCAGGGCGCCCTCCTGCACCTCCCTGTCGCGTGACAGCGAGCCGAAGAGTCGGCTCCCTCGATTCAGCCGCGACACCACCGCGGCCTGGAGCGTCTCGAGCACGGTGAGGTCCGGGAAGATCTGGACGAGCTGGAAGCTCCGGGCCATCCCGAGGCGCGCCAGGCGGACGGGGCCGATGCCGCTGATGTCGCGCTCCTTGAACAACACCGTGCCGGCGCTGGGACGAAGCGCTCCGGTCAGCACGTTGATCAGCGTGGACTTGCCCGCGCCGTTGGGGCCGATGATGGAGACGAACTCCCCCACGTTGATGGCGAGACTCACGCCGTCCAGCGCGCAGAAGTCGCCGTAGAACATCCGAACGCCCTCAGCCCGCAGGATCATATCTCGGAGGGGGGCTCCGCCCCCCTTCCGATGCCTCCCCCCAGAGATTGCGCTGGCAAAGCCAGCGCTCGATCAAGGGCGGGGCATATCATGCGCGCGATACCTCGCCGGGGCGGCGGCCCGCGAAGAGGCCCATGAGGCCGCCCGGGGCGAAGATCACCAGGAAGGCCAGGATGGCGCCGAAGATCAGCCGCCAGTACGGCACCACCGACATCACCGTGTCCTGGAGGAAGATGAACACGAACGCCCCCAGCACCGGCCCGAAGAAGCTGGCGAAGCCTCCGAGCAGCGTCATGAACACGATGTTGCCCGAGTGGGTCCAGTAGGCGAGGGTCGGATCCACGTTGCCGATCGGCGGGCCCAGGAGCGCGCCCCCCACCGCGGCGTACACCGCCGAGATCACGAAGGCGTACCAGCGAGAGCGCACGATGCTGATTCCGAGCGCCTCGGCCTTCGCCGGGTTGTCGCGGACCGTGCGGAGGCACAGGCCGAAGGGCGAGTGGACGATGCGCCACATAAGGAGCGCGGCCAGGACCAGGACCGCCACCGAATAGTAGTAGTACGCCCCGGCCAGATAATCGGTCTTCGAGACCGCCGCCAGATCGAAGCCCAGGAGCGACGGGCGGAGGACCCGGATCCCCTCGTCGCCGCCCGTCAACCGGTAGAACTTCAGGAGGAAGGTGTAGAAGAGCATCCCGAAGGCGAGGGTGAGCATGCCGAAGTAGATCTTCACGTAGCGGACGCAGAGGGCGCCCACCGGTGCGGCGACGAGCGCCCCCAGCACCGCTGACGCGAGGAGGATCAGCTCCAGCGAGCGCACGCCGAGGTGCGTGGTGAGGACGGCGCCGGTGTAGGCGCCGATCCCCATGAAGAGGGCGTGGCCGAAGGAGACCAGCCCCGTGTAGCCGAAGAGGAGGTTCAGCCCCAGCAGGATGACGGCATAGGCCATGAAGGGGAGCATCAGGAGCACGTGGTAGACGGGGGCCACGAGGGGCAGCGCGAGGATGGTGACCGCCGCCAGCCCGAGCGCCACCGGCCCCCGTCTCAAACCGCCACCCTCCCGAAGAGGCCGCGCGGCCGCAGGACCAGGACGGCGATCACGACCAGATAAATCATCAGCATTTCCAGTTCCGGGTAGACCGCGATGGCAACCGCGCGGAAGACGCCCACCACCAGCGCGCCGACGAAGGCGCCGCGCATGCTGCCGAGGCCGCCGATCACCACGACCGCGAAGGCCTCCACGATCAGCTCGATCCCCATCTCGCTCATCGCGGCGGTGGCGGGGATGACGAGCGCGCCGCCGAGCGTCCCGAGCGCGGTGCCGAGGGTAAAAACTTTCGCGTACACCCGGCGCATGTCAACGCCCAGCGCCTCCGCCATCTCGCGGTTGTCGGCGGCGGCGCGGATGATTCGGCCGAAGACCGTGCGGGTCAGGAGCCAGCCGATGCCGAGGGCGATCGCGAGGCTCGCCCCGATGACGATGAGGTTATAGACGGGCACGGTGGCGCCGAGCAGGTTGACCTGGCCGTAGGCGAGGTAGAGCGCGGAAGTGGAGTAGGGCGCCGTCCCCCAGGTCAGGCGGACGATGTCTTCGAGCATCAGGACCAGGGCGAAGGTCAGCAGGAGCTGGAAGGTCTCGTCGCGGTCGTAGACGAAGGCGAGGAGCCCGCGCTCGACCACCACCCCCACAACCCCGACCAGCAGGCCGGCCAGGGCCAGAGGAACGATGAACAGCGCGGGTGGGCCCCCGGCGCCGGTGAAGGCATTCACCGCCGAGGCCCCCACGTAGGCGCCGAGGGCATAGAAGGACCCGCAGGCGAGGTTGAAGATCCGCTGGACCCCAAAGACCACCTGGAGCCCCGCCGCGACCAGGAAGAGGATCGCGGCGTGGAAGACCCCGCCCAGCAGGATGTTGATAAGATTCGCGGTCACTAGCCCTTCAAGGGGAACGTGGAGTTGATCCACTCAAGGAGCTTGGTGCTCGTCGTCGGCTTCATGATCCGCGTGGTGGGCAGCACCTCCACCGGGTCGATCGTCACGAAGTCGAACTCGTTCTTGTGCGTCGTGATTCCCTGGAAGAAGCTGCACATCTGGACGTGGTCCTCGCGCCAGCTGCGCTTACCCGACAGGGACTCCACCTCGATCCCCTCCAGCGCCTTGGCGACCTGCTCCTTGGACGGCCACTCGCCGGCCGCCTTGTACGCCTTCTCCACCCCGGCCTTGTACGACTCGACCGTGAAGTAGCCGTGGTCGCACTCGTAGGGCGGGTACTCGCCGTACTTGGCCTTGTACTCACGGACAAACTGCTTCTGCAGCGCGCTGGCGCCCGCGTAGTTAAAGTACATGCTGTTGTAGCCCAGGATCAGCCCCTCCGGCGTGAACTCCTTCTTCAGCGAGTCGTGCACGCCGCCCCCCGTCGTGAAGCACGCCTTCATGGTCTTGAAGAGGCCCACCGCCGCGGCCTGCTTCATGAGGATCGTCGTGTCGCCCGACCAGAAGCTCGTCATCAGGAGGTCGGGCTTGGCCTGCTGGATCGCCGCGATGTGGGAGGTGAAGTCGGTCACGCCCAGCTTCGGGAAGAGCTCCAGGACGGACTTCGCGTCCGGCGTGTAGCGCTTCAGGACCGCCTGGTAGGTCTCCCAGCAGTCGTGGCCGTAGGAGTAGTCGTTGTTGATGCCGGCGATCGTCTTGACGCCCTTGAGGTACTTGGCCGTCAGGAGCGCGCCCCCGATCGCCTCCACCTCGTTGTCCACGCTCCGGAAGGAGTAGGTTGGCTTCGGCATCGTTTCCTCGACGCCCTTCTGCGTCGTGGCGTCCCATGAGAGCCAGAGCATCTTCAGCTCCTCGGCGGCCGGACCCAGGGCCAGGCCGACCGCGGTGGAGATCCCTCCGACGATGACATCAACCTTCGTCTGCAGCGCCAGCTTCCGGAAGCGCTCGAGAGTGTCCTTCGGGTTCGACTCCTCCTCGAAGACCAGCTCGACCTTCCGGCCGAGGATGCCGCCGGCCTTGTTCACGCGCTCGGCCCACCACTCGACGCCCCGCTGGCCGGCCGCGCCCACCGGCGCCGCCACCCCCGCGCGGATCGGCATGACGCCGATCTTCACGGGATCCGACGGGACGCCCTTGCGCGCCTGGGCGCTGACAACGGCGGGAAACCCAAGAACCGCGCCAGTCCCAGCCACTCCGACTCCCTTCAGAAACTCGCGCCTGCTCGTCTCCATGCGATCCTCCTTGTCTGGTTGTCTTACGGCTTCGACCCCCGCAGCAGGTGCTTCTGAATCTTTCCCACGGACGTGCGCGGGAACGTCTCCCTGAACTCGACGATCTCGGGGACCTTAAACTTGGACAACCGGGCCCGGCACCACTCGATCAGCTCCTCGGCGGTGGCGCGCTGGCCTTCCCGCAGGATGACGAGGGCCTTGATCGCCTCGTCCCGGACAGGATCGGGCACCCCGATCACCGCGGCGTCGGA
>LDXP01000035.1 GCA_001443385.1 Candidatus Rokubacteria bacterium CSP1-6 | reverse complement strand
GGTCGGTCTCCGAGAGGCGCCCCGAGAGGCCCGCCCCGCGGAGGACGAGCACGAAGCGGTGCTCCTTCACGGGCTCCACGAAGAGCTTCACGCCGGGGAGGCGGATCCGCCGGAGGCGCTGGCAGAGGCTCGTGCAGAGGTCGGTGGCGATGCGGCCTGCCCGCCGGTCCATGATGCGCCCCTGCCGGTCCACGGTGCAGAAGTTGCCGCGCGCGGCCACGTCGCCGGCGCGGACCTCGAAGTCGATGCCCAGCGCCTCCAGCACGCCGCGGCCGACCTGGTACCGGAGCGGGTCGTACCCAAAGAGGCCCAGGTGCCCCGGACCGCTTCCCGGGGTGATCCCCGGCCCCACGTGCTGCAGCAGGCCGCAGGCTGAGCGCGCCGCCAGGGCGTGGAGGTTCGGGATCCGTGCCGTCTCCAGCTCCGACTTGCCCGTGTCGGGATGGGGGAGCCCGCCCAGGCCGTCGAGCGACAGGAGGACGAGCTTGGTGGTGTTCGGGACGATCAGCGCTCGGATCAGCTCGAGGTCCATGGATTTCCCTCGCCGATCCACTCGGCGACGTGGACACGCGTCTCGCCCAGGTATCGAAAGGCCGGATCGAATTCGTAGGCCACGATCTGCTGGTCGTCGGCGTCGAGGTAGCGGATGACGAAGCGGCCGCCGGGCACCGCCAGGGCATCGATGCTCCGGCATCCGTCGGCGGCGAGCCCGAGCCGCTCCATGAGGTCCGCCAGCGGGTAGACGTGTTCCCCCACCGTGAGGAGCTTCCCGCCCGCCCCCAGCGCCCCGAAGCGCGCTTCGAATGCCTTGCGCCGTTCCATCACCGGCTCTCCCGTAGGGGCAGAATACCACCGCGGCGCAACGTCAGAAAAGGGGGTTGAAGCGCTCCGAAACGGTTTGCTATAGTCGGGGCCGCTCTCTCTCCCAACGCTTTCCCCTGTCAAGGAGGGACAAGACTCAATGGCTGAGCCCGAAACCCTCAAAGGCGGGCGCCGCGGCCGGCCGCCCTGGCCCGCAACGCCACCGCCCACTGCCGAGGAGGTGTACGGCAGCCTCTCCGAGCAGGCCCGGGAGTACCCGAAGTTCCTCGAGTCCATCGTCCATCCCGACAAGGCCTTCAACAAGCCCGAAGCCCTGGACCGGGTCCGGGTCCTGGATTGCTCGACCGGCATGATCATCGGCCACTGGGCGTCGTCCATGCTGGCGGAGCTGGGGGGAGAGGTCATCCAGGTGGAGCCGCCGGGGGGCGATCCGCTCCGCCGGCTCACCCCTTTCGGCCGGAAAGAGTACATGGCCAGGGACAAGCAGCGGGGGGAACCGGTGGGCCTGCATTTCCTCCACGAGATGAGAAACAAGCTCGCGATCACGCTCGATCTCGAAAAGAAGGAAGGGCGCGACATTCTCAAGAAACTCGCCGCCCACGTGGACGTGATCATCGAGAACGGCACCCCCGGCCAGTGGGACAAGTGGGGGATCGGCTACCGCCAGCTCTCGAAGCTGAACCCCCGGCTGGTGTACTGCTGGGTGGGGCAGCGGGGGCAGTGGGGCCCGCTCAAGGACAAGCCGGGCATGCGCGACCCGGTGGCCCAGTGCGCCTCGGGCTTCGTCCACGGCACCGGCGACCCGAAGGAGTTCGGGGGACGCCCGACGCGCTCGGGGATGTGGGTCGCGGATCACGTGGGCGGGACCGCCGCCGCCATGGGGATCGTCGCGGCCCTGCTCCATCGGGAGCGCACCTCGGGCAAGGGGCAGTTCATCGAGGCCACCGCGGCGGAAGGCATCATCCGCATCCTGGACTACAACTGGGTGTGGCACGGCATGGACGGGTCGATCCGGCCGCGCTACGGCAACTGGGACCTCGCCATCAACATCTACGCGGTCAACCCGTGCAAGGACGGTTACATGATGGTGGGAGGAGGGCACGACCGGCTCTGGTACCGGATCTGGAAGACGGTGGGCGACGAGGTCCCGCAGGTGGAGGAGGAGATTCTTGCCGACACCAATCTCCGGAACATTTCCGAGCGGCTTCCCCACACCCGCCAGGTGAAGACGTACACGCTCCTCTGCGAGTGGCTCAAGGACAACACCCGCGCCGAAGCGGAGCGGAAGCTGGTCCGGCAGGAGGTGGCGTCGGGGGGCGTCCTGGCCGTCCACGAGGTGGCCGAGTACCCGCACTTCAAGTACCGGAGGCAGGTCCAGGAGTTCGACGATCAGCTGTACGGCAAGGTGCTCGTCGCCTCGTCGCCCAACCTGGCCGAGAAGATTCCCGCGCGGCTCAAGTGGATCGGCCGCCCGGTGGGACACGACAACGAGGAGGTGTACCGGCGCCTGCTGGGCTTCACCCGCGACGATTTCGACCGGCTCGGCGAGCGGCGGGTGATCTGATGGCCGCCAAGCGTACGCGGAAGCGAAAGCCCCTCACCCTGCCTCTCCCCAGTGGGGAGAGGAGAAGAGGTGAGGGGCGTCGTGTTGGGCAGGGTGAGGGGGATTTCGAGCGCTACTGCCGCCAGACCTTCAACCCGGCGGCGGTCTTCGGCAAGCCCGAGGTCTTGAAGGGCTACCGGGTGCTGTCCTGCACCCAGTACATCCTCGGGCCTTCCTGCGCCGCCTATCTGGGCGAGCTCGGCGCGGAGGTGATCAAGATCGAGCTGCCGCGCCGCGGCGAGCCCATGCGCCACTCGACGCCGGGCAACGAGGGCTTCCTCTACCCGCTCTCCCGCTGGGTCCCCCAGTCGGGGACGGGCCTCGGCTTCTTCGGCGCCAACTTCAACGAGTACTTCATCTCGATGGACTTCCACCGTCCCGAGGCGCGCGAGCTCATCTACAAGCTCGCCGCCAAGGCGGACATCATGGTGGAGAACTACCGCCCCGGCACCTTCGACCGCTGGGGGATCGGCTACCGCCAGCTGCGGGAGATCAACCCGCGCCTCATCTACGTCTGGACGGGCGGCTTCGGCGGCTGGGGGCCCGGGCGCGTGCGCGCGTCCTATGACATCCTGGGCCAGGCCCAGGGCGGCGCCTTCTCGATCACGGGCCAGCCCGAAGAGATGGGCGGCTCGCCGTCGAAGCACACGATCTGGCTCGCCGACTACTGGGGCGGCATGATGGGGGCGCTGCACGCGCTCTCGGCGCTCTACTGGCGCGACAACGTCTCGGGGCAGGGGACCTTCCTCGAGTACAGCCAGGTCCACGGGGTAAGCCGCCAGCTCGAGTACGCCCTGCCGCTCTACGGCCGCCACGGGATCATCCGCGAGCGCTGGGGCAACTGGGACACCCAGCTGTGCGTCCACGGGATCATCAAGTGCGGCAAATCGTCCTATCCGAAGTCGGATAACCCGCAGGAGCAGGAGGAGGGGTACATCCTGATCTCGGCCTACGAGGACGGGGATTTCGCCCGTCTGACGAAGGCCATCGGCCAGGAGAAGCTGGTCCGGCTCTACAAGAGCCACGACGTGCGCGTTCGGCCCGAGAGCCAGCGCGAGATCTACGCCGCGCTGGAAGCCTGGGCCAAGGACAAGACCAAGGAGCAGGTGGCGCAGATCCTGGACCGCGCGCGGATCATCACGCAGCCCGTCTGGAACGCCAAGGAAGTCGCCAGCCACCCCCACTGGCGCGACCGGGGCTCCATCTTCTGGCTGGACGATCCGACCTACGGCGATCTGCTCTCCCAGGGGCCGGCCTACAAGATGTCGGACACGCCGCCCCGGGTGAAGTGGGCCCTCAAGCCCATCGGGGCCGACAACGAGTTCATCTACAGCAAGCTCTGCGGCCTGAGCGCCGAGGAGCTCAAGCGCCTTGAGGCCGAGGAGATCATCTGATGCTGCTCAAGTGCCCGAAGTGCGGCGTCAAGAACTACCTGGACCCCTATCCCTTCTGGAACTTCAAGGGGAAGACGAAGTGCGCCGGCTGCGACGTCGTCTATGCCGTGGAGATCGCCAACGGCAGCTCCGTGCGGCCGCCCCAGCCCGTCAGCGGAACGCCCAAGGATCCCGACCTGCTGCTCCCCGGCTTTGCCGACACGCCGGACAACAAGCCCGTGACGGGGGACGGGAAGACGCGCCCGGCCCCGCGGGCCCGGGCCGACGTCTACGGCAAGCCGAAGCCCATCGTGAGGAATTCTCGCGGCCGATTGGTGGCCGGTCGCCCGCTCAAACCGGAAGAGCTGGTCGGCTCGCGCGCGCGCTACGTCGCGGAGGGGAAAGAGCCCAAGTGACCGAATCCTACTTCGACTGGACGCGGAAGCTCTTCGATCGGGCGCGGATCTTCGACAAGCCCGAGGCCCTGCGGGGGATCCGCGTCCTCGAGCTGACCACCCTCGTCCTCGGACCCACCACCGCCGACTTCCTCGGCGAGTTCGGCGCCGAGGTCGTCAAGGTGGAGCTGCCCCCCGGCGGCGACACCATGCGCTACGTGACACCCGAGGCCACGTACTGGCAGAACGCGTCGCTCGGGTTCTTCCCCACGAATCACTCCAAGTACCACGTGGGGATCGACCTCCACGCCCCCGAGGGCAAGGAGCTCTTCAAGCGGCTGGCGGCCAAGTCCGACATCTTCGTGGAGAATTTCCGGGCGGGCACCCTCGATAAGTGGGAGATCGGCTACCGGCAGCTCCGCGAGGCGAACCCGCGCCTGATCTACGTGGCCGACTCGGGCTTCGGCCAGTGGGGGCCGTTCTCCCAGGGGCGCGCCTCCTACGACGCCGTGGCGCAGACGGTGAGCGGCATGATCGGGATCACGGGCTTCCCCGGCCGGCCGCCGATCCTGTGCGGGATCTTCGTCGGGGACTGGTTCGGGGGGCTGATGGCTTCCACCGCGACGCTGGTGGCGCTCCATCATCGCAACAAGACCGGCGAGGGCCAGTTCATCGATTTCGCTCAGTCGGAAGGGCTCATCCGCTCCCTGGACTGGACGTGGGTCCGCCACGGACTGACGGGCCAGGACCGCGGACCGGCGGGGAACCGCGACGAGGCCATCGTGCCGGCCGATTTCCTGGCCTGCCGCGACGGGTTCGTGGCCCTGGCCGCGGGCAGGGACGAGGAGTTCCAGGGTCTCTGCGTGGCGATGGGAAACCCGGCGCTGGCCAAGGACCCCCGCTTCGCGACCCTGGAGGTGCGCCAGGTTCCCGCCAACGCCGAGGCGCTGCTCGCCCTCATCAGGAAGTGGGCCGCGGACAAGTCGCGCGCGGGGCTCGAGGGGCTGGGGGAAAAGCACGGCTTCGCGTGCTGCCGGGTGGCGAACGCCGAAGACCGGTATCGCGATGAACACCTCCGCGAGCGGGGGGCGGTCTGGCAGTACGATGATCCCCTGTACGGCCCGATGGTGGAGCAGGGACCCGCTCCCAAGCTGTCGGCCACGCCGGGCCGCATGCGCTGGGCGGCCAAGCCGGTGGGCTGGCACAACGAAGAAGTGCTGACCCGTCTCCTCGGGCTTTCTCCCGGCCGGATCAAGCAGCTGGAGGAAAAGAAGGTCGTCGGCCGATGGGCCGACCGCCCCGGGGCGAAGCCGCCCGACGAGTGGCTGAAAGCCCACACGGAGCCGAAGGAGCAGTCGTGACGAGTGAACCCCACTCCTGGCCCCGGTACGCGAAGGAGATCACCGACCCCGCGCTGGCTCACGAGAAGCCGGAGGCGCTGGACGACCTCCGGGTGCTCGACGCCAGCAGCGGAAACTTCGCCGCGCTGTTCGCCTCGTCGATCCTCGCGGAGTTCGGGGCCGAAGTGATCCGCCTGGAGCCNCCGGGGGGCGACGTGGCCCGGCTGTTCTCCCCTCAGGGCGTGAAGCACCGGGGCACGGGCCTGGCCTACCTGGTCGAGGCGCGGAACAAGCGGCACATCACGCTGAACCTGGACCTGCCCGCCGGGCGCGAGCTCTTCGCCCGCCTGGCGCGCCACGTGGACGTCGTGATCGAGAGCGCCAAGCCGGGGCAGATGGATGCCTGGGGCGTCGGCTACCGGCAGCTGAGCGCGGCGAACCCGCGGCTGATCTACCTGGCGTTCTCCACCTACGGCCAGTTCGGCCCCCGGGCCGCCTCGCCCATCCCGGATTACGACATCACCGATCAGGCCCTCTCCGGCACGCCCTACACGACCGGGGAGCCCGCGGGGGAGGGCACGCCGGAGTCCTCGGTCCCGACCCGGCAGGGCAACTGGATCGCCTGGTACATCGGCGGCGGGTGGGGCGCCTTCGCCGCCCTGACCGCCGTGATCTGGCGGGCGACCTCCGGGCAGGGGCAGTTCATCGACTGCTCCCCGGCCGAGGCCGAGATGCGCTTCACGGACTACGACGTGCACTGGTACCATGCGGCCAGACGGACCCGCGAGCGCCTGGGGGCGCTGAACGTCAGCGTCTTCCCCTACACGCTCATCAAGACCAAGGACTCGTATTCCTTCATCGCGGGTTTCTCGGACATCAACTGGGCCGGCCTGACCAACATCATCCAGCGCCCCGACCTCAAGGAGCGCTTCCCGACGACCAAGACCCGGATCGGGGAGAGCAAGCTGCTCCACCGCGAACTGGAGGGCTGGGCCGCCAACCTCACCTCCCAGGAGGTCCTCGACCGGGTCCAGGACTACGTGGCCAACAAGCGGGGCCCGGGGACCGTGGCCTCCGCCCGCCTCAACCGGCCCTCCGATACCCTCGCCGAAAGTCATTGGTGGGAACGGGGTGTTTTTGAGAAGATAGAAGACCCAGACTATGGGGAGCTCCTGCTGCAGGCGCCCCCGTGGAAGATGTCCCGGACGCCGCCCCGGATCAAGTGGGCGTGCCGGCCGGTGGGGGCGGACAACGAGATGGTGTACCTGAAGTACCTGGGTCTGGGCCGGGAGCGGCTCCGGACCCTGAAGGCGGAGGGCGTGCTCTAGCGTGCGGGGACCGGGACTCGGATCGGGCGGACGAGGAAGGCAGACCGAGATTCCGGCGCGGCACGGGCGTAGTGGCAGGGCGAGTCGCAGGACGTCGCGGGGCTGGGGCCCCGCCGTCAGAGACGAGCAGATCAAGACAGCCCCGGGTGCCCGTGCCCAGATGAACAAAAGGAGGACGCGATGGGCTTCAAACTGGTGAGTGCGGTTTTGATGTTAGGCCTGGTACTGAGCGGGCCCCTGGCGCCCCTGGCGTGGGCCCAGGAGAAGACCGAAGGGCAGATGGCTCCTGCCAAGAAGGACGACCGGGCCTGGGAGATCGGGGCGGTGGTGGTCAACACCTGGCACGTCCCGGGGAAGGCGATCCTGTGTGGGCTTGGCGCGGTGTCGGGGGTCGCCGTGCTCCTGCTTACCTTCGGCAGCGGCTACGGGGCGACGGCCCGCATCTGGGATGAAGGATGCTCTGGCAAGTGGATCGTCACGGCGGCCGACCTGAAGCCGCAGCCGGAGGAGAGCGACTTCCTCATGGACCGGCCGGACTATAGCAAGGAAGACTTGCAGCGGACGAAGTAAGCACGACCGAGAGGACGCGATGGCTGAGATCCTGTGCCCGAGCTGCCGGCACTTTGCCCCGGCCCTGGACCCCAACATCGCCAGGGCCTTCCTCGGGGCCTGCAAGAAGAAGGAAGCCCCCTTCCTCCTGATCCTGCCGAAGGAGGGCGTCGTCGAGTGCGAGGTGTACCTCAAGGCGGCGAGGGCGGCTCAGGTGGCGCACGCCCCCGGGCCGGTGGCGGGGCCGGCCGCCAAGGCCGCGGTCCCGGCCGAGACGCGCGTGGTCTTCTTCTACTCCAGCGCCGCGACGCCCGGGGAGCAGTTTCCCTGCGACCCCATGAAGGCGCTGTCCCTCCTGGAGCAACTCCGGGCCAGAGGGGTGCCGTGCGAGGCCAGGGACGTCGCCAGGCAGAAAGACCTGTTCCCCGACTACCACAAGGCCGTGACTGGTCCCAGCGCCCAGAAGCGCCCGGTCTTCGGGGCCAAGGGCGCGCTCGAGGAGGACTTCGGCCGCCGGGTGCCGGCGCTCATGATCTTCGAGGGCGACCGCTATCCGGCTGAGGTCTTTCCCCGGATGGACCGGGAGCTGAACCGGGTCCTCGGCGTGGAGGAAGCTCTGGAGCGCCTGCTGAAGTAGTAGAGAAGGCGCGAGTGCTTGGGCTGGGCATGAGAGTGGTGAATGCGGCGTGTCCGATACTTCATGGTCCTGGAAACCGATGCCGATCGAATTCGGGTTGATTTTGAGACGGAGCGCGGTCAGGTCATAGTGCTGCACGTCGTTCAGTATGAGACGATGAGGCGTGGCGCATGGCAGCCGGTCGCTCGCTATGATTCGGCGCACGGTTTTGTTCATCTCGATCTTCAAACACCGGCTGGCCCGCTTAAGTACCGAATGACCGTCGAGGATTTGGATGAGGCGTTGACCTTCGCCATCGAGGATTTGAAAGCGAACTGGAGGGCGTATAAGAGGCGTTTCGCGGGGGAAGATTCATGAGCAAGAAGGTTCGTCGTCCAGGGATTGTGGCTGAGCGGATGCTTGAGTTTGCTCAGATGTTCAACCGAGTCATGGTGCTGGATGATGAATTCGCTCGTCAGCTTCCTGCCCACGAGTTTGAGTTGAGGTTCGATGAAACCGGGAGCATTTACATCGATGGCAAACCCCTCGGTGTCAACGTAAAGCAGCGGCACCGCGCCCTGCGTCTTCACGGGTCCCGACGCCCATGATCTTCGAGGGCGACCGCTATCCCACTGAGGTCTTGCCCCGGATGGATCGGGAGGTGAACCGGTTCCTCGGCGTCGAGGAGGCCCTCGAGCGCCTGCTCAAGTAGTCACGCTCTGTGCCGCGCCAAGCGGACCCTCATGAGTTTCCAACAAGGTACGAACAAGAGACCGATTGCGTCCGTGGTCGTTGTGGAGAGCAAGGGTAAGCACCTCAAGGGGAACGAGGATACGAACTATAAGCGGGCAGTTGCGGAGTATTTTGGGAAGATCGGACGCAAGGTCTCCTGGCAAAAGCTTGGAGAGGAGTTCCATGACCAGACATTCCGCTTTCAGATCCTAGATGAAGGTGAGTATGAGGATCGAGATTGGCGAGATGACCTGAAAAAGCTCCTCGAGGAAGCGGCAGCATATGCAGGATAAGGGGTCTTCCTCGGGGGAGTGGAATGTGGATCGACGTACCGCGAGTTCAGAGATACGAACGACGTTAGGCCGATTCGGGAGATGATCATGGGAAAGATTCCGGCCGAATACCTGCCCGCGAAGGAGCTCTGGCCGCAGCGGATCTACAGCCTGCCCGAGCACAAGGGCTATCCGCAGAAGCTGAATTCGACGGAGGAGTTGATCGACCGGCACGTCGAGGCCGGCAGCGGCGACCGGGTGGCGATCCTCTTCGAAGACCAGAAGATCACCTACAAGGCCCTCCAGGCCTCCGTCAACAAGCTCGGCTCGGCGCTCAAGGGGCTCGGCATCGAGGAGGAGGACCGGGTCCTCCTGCGCTCCCCGTCCATCCCGCCCGCCCTCGTCGCCAACTTCGCCGTCATCAAGCTCGGGGCGATCGCCGTCCCGACGTCGCCGCTCTTCTCCCGTGCCGAGCTCGCCCACGTGGCGGCGAACACGGAGGCCGTCGCGCTGATCGTGGCGGCCCCGCTGCTGGAGGAGGTGGAGAAGGCCCGCGCCGACCTCAAGACGATCGAGCACATCGTCGTCATCGGGGGCGAGCCGGCGGACCTGAGGGCCAAGGGGTACATCCCCTACGGCGAGCTGATCGCCAAGGGCTCGGACGCGCTCCAGCCCGTTCGCCGGGACCGGATGGCGATCTCGGTGCTGCTGTACACCTCGGGCACCACCGGCCTGCCGAAGGGCACCGTGCACTTCATGGAAGAGGCGCTGATCGTGCCGGACGGCTTCGGCAAGCACGGCTGGCGCGTCACGGAGACCGACGTGATCGGCGGCCCCGCGCCGCTCTCGCTGGCGGCCGGCTACTCGACCCAGGCCGTCATCCCGTTCCGCTTCGGCGCGGCCGTTTCCCTGCTGCCGCGCTTCACGCCCGAGGGGATGTTCGAGCTGATCCAGAAGCACCGCGTGACGATCGTCTCGATCCTCCCCACGGCCTACCGGAAGATGCTCCAGGTGCCGAACGCCGAGAAGGCCTACGACCTCTCCTCGATCCGGATGTGCACCGGTGGCGGGGAGTCGCTCACCGCCCAGACCTACCACGACTGGAAGGACAGGTTCGGGCAGGAGATCTTCGAGGGCCTCGGGACCACGGAGATGATGTTCGTCTTCATCTCCTCCGCCGTGACCCGCAAGGTGAAGCCCGGCGCCATCGGCCCGGCGGTTCCCGGCTACGAGCTGAAGGTCGTGACCGAGGACGGCACGGAGTGCAAGCCGGGCGAGGTCGGGCTCCTGATCGCCCGGGGGCCCACGGGGACTGTGTACTGGCGTGATCCTGATAAGCAGCGCTCCGCGGTCCGGGACGGCTGGTGCCGGGCGGGGGACTTCGTCACCCTGGACGAGGACGGCTACGTGTGGTTCCTGTCCCGAGAGGACGACCTGATCAAGTCCTCCGGCTACCGGATCGGTCCCGAGGAGATCGAGGAGGCCCTGGCCAAGCACGCCGCGGTGGCCGACGTGGGCGTCATCGGCGTCGCCGACACCGTGCGCGGCCAGAACACGCGCGCCTACGTGGTCCTCAAACCCGGCGTGACGGCCTCGGAGGCGCTCAGGCAGGAGCTGGTCGAGTTCTGCCGGGACAAGATCGCGGTGTACAAACTTCCGCGCGAGATCGAGTTCGTCGAGACCCTGCCGCGCGCGCCGGGTCCCGCCGGCCCGGGCACGGGCAAGCTTCTGCGCCGCGTCCTCCGCGAGAAGCTCAAAGCATAGCCACTCGGGGTCAGGTCTTGCACTAACACATCGCCATCATCCTTGGCCGGGAACTGTTGGATTGCAAGACCTGACCCCATGTGGAAGGTGGTCGCCCTGTTCGTGGTTCTCCTGTTGGGTTTCGCCCTCGGGATCTGGGGGACCTACCGCGCGGTCTATCCCGAGAAGGGTGTGCACCGGCTGACCGCGGTCTTCCAGGCGCGGGCAGGGGAGACCGCGATCCTGGTCCGCCACGAGGCAGCACCGGCGCTGGCCATGGGCGAGATGGAACTGATGGCCTTCGACCTGGAGTCGAAGACCCTCTTGGATCAGGCGGGGCTCAAGCCCGGCGACCGCGTCCGCCTCACCATCCGCCAGATCCCTCCCAACCGCCTCGTCGTGGTCAGGATGGACAAGCTTCCCTGACGCCTCAGAACCAGCGCCGCAGCCACCACTTCTCGAACCAGATCTTCCCCCAGTGCCAGATGCGCCCGGGGTCGCGCAACTTCAAGACCGGCGCCGGTTCCGCGTAGAAGTTCCCCCCGGCGTAGGCGGCCACACCGTGGCCCATTTCCAGGATTCAGTAGCCGTGGCCTTCGAAGGCCTTCGGCGCCCCGCGGCCCGTGATCTCGGCCGCGATGTTGTGGGCCACGACCTCGGCCTCGTGGTGGGCGAAGACTCCAGCCTTGGGGAGCATCAATCCGACCGGCAGCTTGATCGCCGTCACGTCGCCGAGGGCGTAGACGCCGGCGTGGGCGGTCTGGAGCGTTCCCCTGTCCACCGGCACCCAGCCGGCCTCTCCCACCAGCCCCGACTCCTTGACGACGGGCGGGCAGCGGTGGGGCGGAATCGCCACGAGGAGGTCATAGCCGGCCCGTTTCCCGTTCTCGAAGACCAGCTCCCCCCGTGCGGGTTCCACCGCCTGGAGCCTGTGCTGAGGGTGGAAGTCGATGCCCTTGCTCGCCACCAGGGCCTTGACGGCTTCTCCCAGCGCCTTGCCGGCAACGGGCATCGGAAGCGGCTCGGGGGTGTAGATGTCCAGCCGCGCCCGCTCGCGGAGCCCGCGCTTCCGGAGGGAAGCCTCGATCAGCATCGCCGCTTCGTAGGGGGCCCCGGGGCACTTGAAGGGCAGGCTCGCGACCGTCACGGCCACCCGCCCTTCCCTGAACGACGCGAGGGCCTGACGGAGCCCGAGCACGCCGTCCAGGTCGTAGAGGTTATGGCCTCCCTCCGCCAGGCCCGGGACCGCGTCCGCACGCGCCTCGGCGCCGAGGGCGACGATCAGGTAGTCACCGGAGATCTGCCGCCGTTCGGTTCTGACCAGCCGCCGCGCCGGATCGATCTCCCTGATCTCCTCCCGCACTACCTCGATCCCCTTGCGCTCGAGGCGGGCCAGGTCGCGGGTGATCTCCCGCGGCTCCCGCCAGCCGAGCATCATCCAGAGAAAGGATGGGGTATAGACGTGCTGCGCCAGGCGGTCCACCAGCACGATCTGGTGCCGCCGGTCGAGCCGCCGCCTCAGCGTGTTGGCCGCCACCAGCCCTCCCACGCCGCCGCCGAGAATCACCACCGTCGCCATGACCCCGCTCCTCACGCCCGTCGCCCGGACATGGCCAGAAAGGTGGCCCGGGCGGGCATCCACCGGGCCCCGAACGCCTCGCACCGTTCAAGACAACGGGCCGCGCGGCCCGTGAAAATCGGAAGAAAATGCACCGCCCCACGCCACCGGAGCTGCCTGAAACCGTGCGTCTCCATGTGTCGCCGCAGCTCCTCGAGACCGAGGAACCTGGCGTGCCGCCACACGGAGGGGACGAAGAGCCTCTTGAAGCGCCGCCAGAGGGTCCAGAGCCCGCTCCGGTTGAGGATCGCCACGACGAGGGTTGCCCCGGGCTTTAGAATTCGACGGATCTCCTCGAGAGTCTTGACGGGTTCCGCCGCAAATTCAAGCCCCAGAATGATGGTGACGAGGTCGAACGTCCCGGGGCGAAAGGGGAGCGTGCTGCCGTCGGCCTGAACGAAGGCGACCCCGACCCCCGCCTGCCGGGCTTTGGCCTGCGCAAGTCGAAGCATCGGCTCGGAGAGGTCCGCGCCTACTACCCTCAGGCCCCGCTGAGCCAGCGCCAGGGCGTAGATCCCCGTCCCGCAGGAGAGGTCGAGGACCAGATCGCCCCGTTGCGGTTCGACGAGGGCGAACACCGCGTCCTTCTCCAGCCGATCGACGAGGCGGCCGACCGGAGTTTCGTACCACTGGTCGTAGGATGACGAAAGAGCGTCAAAGGCAGAAGCCCTTTCAGAAGGCATGGCGGGTCACGAGATAGAGGGTAGCCATTGAAGGAAAGAAGATCAAGAAGTCTTGGCGCTGAAGGGGGGCGGGAAAACGGCCGCGGCAGGAGCGAAGGTTGATCAGGTCGGTGTTGACGAAGTTACCCTGCCACCCTGCCAGCGGCCTTAGGGGCCTTTTGCGGCATCGACTTGATGACCGACGCTCTTACGGAGATAGGGAAGATGATTCGATAAAACTTCTCGAAGGAAAGCGCTGGCCCCCTGGTAAAAGGGCTCCTTGATTCTCTTCTGGACTTTCTCATCGAGTTTAAAGGCCCATTTATCCAGGTGTCTCTCTAGAAAGTCTAGTTGGGCGCGGCGGTAGGGGTCAGGGTCATTTCCACGCTGCTCCGCATCGGCCTCCTTCTTTGCCAGATAGGCCATGAACTCCAGCTCAACCGCCAAGTGGTCAGGGTAGTCCTTCTCCTTGTCACTGAGCCGGACGTCAAAGTGTTCATAAAAACGGAGAAGCTCCTCCGTGATGTCCCTGGAGCTTGTATCCTCCCTGTACGCCGACTCATACAACGGGCACGGGAGGGAGGGGCCGAACCCGATATCAAAGGAGTTGATGTATGCGCTCTCAAGCTCCTCTTGCGGGAGGCGGGGCGAGGGTATGCCCTTGAAGTTCACCGTAAAGGGGAGCTCCTCCACCAGGGCCCTGAACTCCTCTCCGATACGCTCATCCTTCAGGAGCGCATAGAGCTCGTCTTGAGGATAGGAGAAGCACTTGCCCAGGAAGAGGTAGACCTGGCTGACGGGTGGAATCGATCCGGCACCCTCCATCTAAACATCCTCTGAGGGACGTCTGAATTGCACCTTCACCGGCTGCACCTCTTCCGGCCTCTTGAACGGAACGCCATCTACCTTGAGCTGGAATCGATCCTCGCTGTCGAACCCGATCAGGATCTCGCACAGCTCGGACCTCTCGCCTTTTCTCACCTTCTCCCTCTCTGCCAGCACAGTATCTTGGGCCCTCTTCACATTCTCGACCCCTCCCAAAAGGCGGCCCAGATATTCTATCGGGATTCTCCTCTCGTTGGTCAGCTCGCCATTTGGCCCGAATTTGAAGGAGCCGATGGGCGGTACATAAAATACATTGGGTTCTGTCCCGTACTCAGGGTGTAACGGTAGGGCGACCTTCCAGACGTAGATCAACTTATAGACCGCGCTCTCCTTATCGTCCTTGAAGCCTATGAACCTCATCCTGCCCGGGCACTGCCAGAAGCAGGCTGGCGGCACACCCTTTTCCACCCGGGGGTAGCAGAAGAGGCACTTCTCAGACATCCCTGTCGTGGGGTTAAAGTAAACCTTCTTGTATGGGCAGGCCCTGACACAGTGGCGGTATCCCCTGCACCGCTCCTGGTCAACCAGCACAATCCCGTCTTCCTGTCTCTTATAGATGGCCTTTCTGGGGCATGCAGCGAGGCAGGCGGGGTCGGTGCAGTGGTTGCATATCCTCGGAAGCGAAAAGACCCAGTGATTGGGGTACTCACCGGCGCCCTGATCCTCCTCCCAGTTCGGCCCCCATGTGGGTCTGACCTCCTTCCCCTGCCAGTGGGGCCTCACACCTTTGGCCCCTGGTGTCTCAAAGGTCGGCCCCGGCTCAAACACAGCCTCGTAGTTATACTCCCAGGGCAGACCATAATGGTCTTCCAGGCTTGGCATCTTCCCGTCCTTGATCACATCGCCCCGACTCTTGACCTTGCCGTCGGTTCGGCCTTCCTCCAGGACCACATCCTTAAAGCCGCCGCCCAGGACCTCTCCAGAGCCGTCCGCTGTCTGGTTCGTCGCGCCCCATCCCTTGGGGTATCCGTACCCCGGCATAGATTCCACATTGTTCCAGTACATGTACTCCCTGCCGCTCCGGTTGGTCCACAGAAGCTTACAGGCCACGGTGCAGGTGTGGCATTCAAGGCATTTATTCAGGTCAAAGACTGCAACGAGCTGCCTTCCTTTAAACTCTGACATTTCTACTCACCCCTTTTCTTAACCCTCAACCTTCTCTATATCCACTCCCGTCTCGTAATAGATCCGATTGCTAGTGTGGTTTCCGGTATAGACGATATGGCCTCTCGTGCCGCCGGCCAGCTCCAGGGGGTTCAAGAACTCGCAGTTGAGGTTGTTGTAGTGGGTCCAGTTTTTTGTCATGAAGTGGTCCCAACCATGCTCGGTAAACACGATATACGGTGGATTCCCAGGCCATTCCTTTGCCCTGGCAAACCACTCACCCATGTGGTTATAGACCCTCACCATGTCCATGTCCTTTATCCCTCTCTCCGCCATGACCTTCGGATTGAGGTAGAGATAAACATCTCCCCTCTGGAGCCTCATGAGCCATCGGTTATTCCTGTAGGCCGAATGGATCCCCCATTTGGTATGGGGAAAGTTCATGACAAATGGATACGGGCTTCCATCGGGCCTCTTGGGTGATTGCGGTCCCCCTCTCCACATGTCCGTATACTGGGGCTTCGGGGTCATCTGGTCGAGCTTGATGTGATACTCATGGTCCACGTAGAACTGAAACCTTCCCGTATTGGTCCCGGAAGGCTTCTTCTGTACGACCTGCCATGTCATGGATCTGGCGGGAGCATCATCTTCGTAGTTACCGTACTTGGCAGGTCCCCTGAACTTTGCATAGCCGTCTCTTACAAGTTTCTCATGCCCCTCCTTGCCAATCCCTTTGGATTTCAGATTGTGCCACTCTACCGCCTTCTCATCGCTGTCCAGCTCGCCGTTCTGTACATACTCATCGTAGATGGTAGAAAGGTCTATGGTTCGCTTGACCTGCCTTGTTCCATTCCAGTATTCGAAGGGGATGCTCTTGATCCCCCTTGCCCTGGCCTTCTCCTGGATCGCCTTGCAGAGCCCTGCGTAGATCTGCCAGTCGGACCTTCTCTCGAACATCGGCTTTACGCCCTGTCCATAGAGGGTGAGGAAGGGGTTGGTGGTGGTCTCCCGGATATCCCACCTCTCGTAGTCGGTGGCCGCTGAAAGAACATAGTCGCAGGACTGCATGGAGGAGGTCATCCGGATATCTGTCCCGATGAGCAATTCGACCTTCGGCAGGTAGTGCTCTCTCCACGACTGCTGGCCGGTCTTGTTCCGATAGTTGTTGCAGGAGTGCCAGAGGCTTATCCTTGGAGGCTTCATGCTGGGGAGATACTTCTTCTGAATGGCATCCTTCAGAAACGCCTCCATATCATTCGCATCAAACCCGATCTGCTCCTTGAGCGGGGTGTTGGCAAAATATTTCTTCGTCCTCTCCAGGCTATCGCCATAGATAACCTCATACGCGATGCCCACACTGTAGGGCTGCTTGCCGCCCTTGATCGGCTTCTCTATTCCGAATTCGGGGCGAGCGGGCTGGTCAGGGAAGTGTAAGCCGCCCGCTGCCCGCCCACCTTCGAGCTTCATCCCCTCGTAGGTCTGATGGTAGGCCCCGGGGCCCCCGAGCTGGCCTGTGAGGACCAGGATAAGGATCTTCAGCCTCTCGGACTGATACCCGTCATAGTGCTTCTGGCAGTTGTAGCCGTTGGTGATGTGGAGGGACTTGGACTCCAGAATCCAGTCTGTCATTGTCCTGATCACCGATGGGTGGAGCCCTGTTGCCTCCCTCACCAGGTCGCTATCCAGGTTATATCTTGCCAGACCCTCCTTGGTCTTCTCGAAGACCGTCGTGCACTCGACCTCCTTGCCGTCGGCAAGCCTTACCGTAAATCTCCCTTCCAGGGCCGGATCGAGACCGAGCCTGGCAATGTTCAGAGTCTTCTTATCCGCAGGGCTGTCGAGACAGCCCGGCGCCTCGACAGCCTGGTTGCTCTTTGTGTCCCAGAAATAGTATTGGAATTCCTTTCCACCAGGCTTCATATCCTTCTGGGTGAGGAACTTCTTAGTATCAGGCCTCACGAGGAACGGCAGGTCGGACTGCTCCTTCAGAAACTCCGCGTCGTACTTTTTCTCCTTGATGATGGTGTTGCAGATGGCCGCGGCCAGATAGGAGTCGCTTCCCATCCGGATGGGGACAAAGAGGTCCGCGGCCTGGGCGGCGGTCACATTGTGGTTGGGGTCAACCACGATAATCCTTGCGCCGTTGTCTTTTGCCTCCTTGGCAAAATGGGCATCAGGCATCCTCATGGCTGTGAAGTTCTGGGTCCATCCGATGAGGAGGTCTGCTGTAAACCAGTCGTCCAGGGTAGAGCCGACCCTTCCGATAAGGGCCGTATGGCCGCCAGGATAGGCATCACCCACCATGGCGGAGACCGGGATGAGCTGGCCGCCGAGAAGTCCTGTGAACCGCTCCGAGCCACCTTTGGAGAGCTGGCTGAAGGGCCTGGAGGTAGTGACCATGGCCCCCGGATCTTTCAATTCGATCTCAATGATCTTCTCAGCGATCTCGTCAAATGCCTGTTCCCAGGTGAGCCTCTTCCACTTCCGCTCGCCCCGCTCGCCGACCCTCTTGAGCGGGTATTTCAGGAAGTCTGACTGCTTCATCCAGTCAGAATAGAGGCACCCCTTCTGGCAACCTCTCGGTGAAAAGGACGGGATCTTGCCGCCGGGGCCGTATCGGATATACTCCCCCCTCGGCTTTCCCATAATCTCGTAGGTGTACTTGCCGGGCGTCCGGATGGCATAGACGGGATACGTGGCTGTCTGCTCCTCCCTCAACGGGATCCCGTTCTTAGAATAGAGCTTCAACGAGCACTTGCCGACACACCCCAGGCTATGGGTCACGTACTGGACCCTGTCCCAGGTCCACTCCTTTCGATAAAGGTCCTCCCACCCCCTGTATTCGTATTCCTGCAAAGGATCCTCTACGACTTGAATCTTGGAAAAGGCGCGGCCCGGATCTGCCAGCAGGGCCAGGAGTCCGAGCCCTGTGCCCTTGAGGAAACTTCTCCGGCCGATCTCCGTCATAGCTTCTTGGTCCATGGCCCCACTCCTTATCGCCCGGGTGTCTCGATCTTTAGGAAAGACCAGGTGGAGACAGACTTCTCGCCGTCCTGCTGGCTGATCGCGCCGTTCCACACGGCGAAGGCAACAGGCACGACCTTTCCTGGGGCAAACTTGGCCGTTTCCTCTCCGCCGGCCATGGGCCTTGAGAAGGCGACCCTCCACTTGCCTTCCCTCCAGATCCCCTTCCCTTTCACGTCCTGGGAGAGCTGGGTGGTCAAGGTGCTGAACCTTGCGGCGGCCAAGTTCTCAACGGGCCCTCGGCCGTTTGCCTCCCAGTCCGCTTTCCACTGCCAGATGTTCACCACCTGCCCGGTCTCTCCCATAGGAAATGAAGGGACCCCATCGGCCTTCGTCGGAAACTGGAGGGCTGCGGCGTCCCGGAAGGCCTCGAGCTTTTGGAGATCGGTGTTCTTCGTGGGATCCTCCCATTCGAGGAGGAAGGCGATCTCCTTCCCGTTGTGAAGGGATCTTACCCTGACTTGGTCCACATACCCCTCTTTGAACCAGAGGGGCCTCAGGAGGATGTCAACGGCGGGCGCCCTCTTCCAAATGGGGCTGGCCGGATCAGGGGCCGAGAGATCCCCTTTGATGAACTTTGAGGTAACAGTCGCCTCCTCCTTCGGGGCGGGCCCGGTGGGCTGTTTGGATAGCGACTGGACGTAGTAAGCCAGGGCCCAGCGTTGGTCCTCGGCAAGGGAGTCAGCGTAAGACGGCATCGGCGTGCCGGCCATGCCGGTCGTGAAGGTGCGGTAGATATCCCGAACGGAAGAACCCGCCTTGTATCTTCCCCCCTTCGTGAAGTCGTACGGGGTGATGAGATTTCCCCAGTCATCCTTCAGCGTTCCTGCCGATGGTCCATCCCCCTGGCCGGTGGTGCCATGGCAGTCGTTGCAGCCTGCGTCCTGGTAGAGCTGTTTTCCTTTGGCCATGATTTCGGGCGTCCTGGGCGGAGGCGGGCCAATGGGAATAGGCTTGCGAGGCTGAGTCTTGAACCGTTCGTCAAAGGACTTGATGTACTCGACCAGGGCCCGGCGCTCCTTTTCGGGGATCGATCTCCACGAAGGCATGGAAGTGCCTGCGATACCGTTCGCGATGGTTTTCAGAAGATCCTCGTTGGTGGGCAGAGAGCCGCTCGGCGTGGACCGGATCTTGAACTTGCCTGCTGTCAGATCGCGGGGCTTGGGGTAAAGGAACTCTTGTGCCCCGTTGTCCGCCTTCCCATCATGTCCGTGGCAGACTCCGCATCTCTTCTCGTAGATCCCTTTGCCCACATCTAGGGCACCCTCTGAGAAGGCAGGGCTTTGGCCGAGGATCCCGAAGGAAAAGAAAACCACACCACCAATCAGGAGGATCTGACCCTTCCTCATCTCGAGACCTCCTGCGGCTGAGGCTTCAAGCCACCACTTGATTCTTCTCCATGAAAAGGGATCTCGTCTAGCGGGGGAAATCCGGTGCCTTGTGGGGGGAAATCCCGACAGGAGCTGCCTCGAACGTGAGACGATGCCAGACCTCCGATACAGATTTCTCGCCTGCTTGATCCTTGTGGCTTCCGTCCCAGACCGCGACGTTCACCCATGTCTCAAGCCCCGGCCAGAACTGGGCGTCATCCTCGTCATCGGTCCTCAGGGATCTCAGGAAGATCACCTTCCAGCGGCCGCTGCGGTGGACGCCCTTCCCCGAGACGTCCTGTCGATCCTGGGTGGTGAGGGTCCCCGGCCCCGCAGCGTTGAGGTCTTCGACGGGAGAGCTCCGGCCCTGCTCGTTCCAATCCGCCTTGAACTGCCAGATGTTGACGAGGGAGCTTCTCTCGCCCATGTACCGGTGGCCCATGAGAGGCTCGGGCGGGTTCTTCGGATCGAGGGGAAACATCAAGGCCGCCGCATCTCTGAATGAATCAAGCCCGTCCATGGTCGCATCCTTGGTGGGATCGACCCATTCCAGAAGGAACGCAACCTCCCTCCCGTTGTGGATCGCCCTGATGGTCACGGCCTTGATGGGCCCTCCTCCGTAAGGCGGGGTGAGATCCTGAGGCTTGAGGGAAATCCGGACGGGGGGGATCTTCCTCCACAGGTTGGCCGCCGGATCCAGAGGGATCTCCTGTCTCGCGTAGCGAACGACGATTTTCGTCCTGCTCTTGGAGGCTGGCTCTGCTGGGGCGCCGAGCAGGAGAGAGAAGAGGGCGACAAAGGCGAGCAGCCACATCACCGAAGAAGGTCGATCTCGATAGAGACAGGCGCTCCTTCCTCCACGACGACGTTGAACGTCCTGGCGAGCTGTTCCTTCGTGAGCTTCTCTCCCCATATCCTCAGGAGGTATTTCCCGCTCGGGACGCCGGCAATCTCGAAGTTCCCCTCTTTGTCCGTCAGGGCAAAGTAAGGGGTCTCGAGGACCACGATGTAGGCGAGCATCTCGGGATGGATGTTGCAGAGCTGTCGGTAGACACCCGGCCTCGTGAAGGTGTAGCTTCGTCCCTTCTCTCCCACCCAGGTTCCGAGGTTGTACCGCTCGCCATCGGGGGAGAACATATTGTGCTTGAACGGGTCGCTGTTCTTGAATTCGACAGAGGTCCCCACGACCACCGGCAGGAGTTGGGGGACGAAGGTCTTGTCCTTCTGATTCATGACCGGGCGTTCGGCGAGCAGTTCCGCCTTCCTGCTCGGGGCGTTCTGGACGAACACGACCACCTGATACTTCTCTACCCACTTTCCCCTCACCGTTCCGGTGATCCGGCCGGCCTCCCCTCCGTGGCTTGAAACCAGGAGGAGGAACACGGCACCTATGGCAGAGATGGCCTTCTTCATGAGTCAGCTCCGCGGACGGAGCAACCCCTTTTCGAGGGCGTAGCGCACCAGCTCGGCCCTGGTATTGAGGCCCAGTTTTCCCTTGATGCGCTCCCTGTAGGTCTCGATGGTTTTGACGCTCACCGTGAGGAGCTTCGCCATCTCTTTGTAGGTGCAGCCCTCGGCGATGAGCCTGAGGACCTCTCGCTCACGATCGCTCAATCCTTGCTCCGTTGCCCCTTGCTCCACGTAGTCCTCCGCCACGATCCTGGCCATGGACGGGTGGAGGAAGACATCGCCCCGGTGAGCGGCTCGGATGGCATCGATTAGCTCCGTATCAGCCGCCCTCTTCACCACGTATCCTGAAGCGCCGGCTTTCAGGGCCGAGTAGAGGTATCGCCGATCCTCATGCATGGTCAGGATGAGGACCTTGACGTTGGGATGCGTCTTCTTCAGCTTCTTTGTCACCTCCAGGCCTTCCATGCCCGGCAGGGTGATGTCCATGAGGACCACGTCCGGCTCAAGCCTTTTGACCCTCTCCAGAGCTTCCAGCCCCTCCGCTGCCTCGCCCGCGACCTCCATGTCGGGCTGGAGGTTTAAAAGGGTGCGCAGTCCGGCCCGCAGGACGGCGTGGTCGTCAACGATCAACACCCTGATCTTCTTCATTGCTCAAAAGGGACCTCGACAAAGACCGTCGTCCCCTCGCCCGGCGTGGATTCGATCGTCAGCTTCCCTGCGACGAGGGCCGCCCGCTCCTCCATGCCGAAAAGCCCCAGCCTTTTATCCTTCGCCGCGGACCCCATCACCTCCGCCACGGGAAACCCCTTTCCGTCGTCCTCCACGATGGCCAGGACCGAGGCCTCCCCCTCCCGGAGGATCACGCTGACGTTTTTCGCCTCGGCATGCTTGGCCACGTTCGTAAGGGCCTCCTGGACAATCCGATACAGGGCCGTCTCCGTCCCAGGAGGGAGGCGTCTCCCCTCGAAGCCGACGGCGTGGCAGTCGATGTGGATGCCCAGCTTTTCGGCGTAATCCTCGGCCAACCGCTGAACGGCCGCGGCCAGACCTAAGCTGTCCAACAGGCTAGGGCGAAGCTGAAAGGCCAGGTCGTGCACATCGCGGAGGATTTTGCCACCCAGAGCGCGGAGCTCGGCGGCCTTTTCTCTCACCTCTGGCAGGTCAACCACCGATCCCAGGACCTTCAGGCCCACTAACAGAGAAGTAAGGGACTGGCTGGTCTCATCATGGAGCTCCCTGGCCACCCGTTTCCGCTCATCCTCCTGGGCGGAAATGACCTTGTCGAGGAGCTGGAGCCTCATCTGCTCCTTGACCCGGAGCTCGTCCAGGAGGTGAGATCGCTCGGCATCCGCCCGCTCCAGGTTCTCCACCATGGCGTTGAAGGCCGTCGCGAGCTGGCCGATCTCGTCGCCAAACCTCACCTGCGCGCGGGAGCTGAAGACCTTCCGTCCCACGGCCCTGGTCAGGTCCCTCAGCTCTAACAGGGGCCGCGTGAGGATAACCGTCGGAAGGTAGGCGGCGAGCACCCCCAGGAGGGAAACGGCGGCGACCAGCAAGAGGAGCTGCTGCGTTGTGCGGGTCAGGGTTTGCTCCAACCGCTCCTCCGACATCCCCACCCTGACCACTCCGGCCCGTCCCTGGAAGATGGGCACCGCCACATCCCGGAGAATCCCCTCCTCGCTCGCCAGCCTCTGGATCCTGAACCCTCCGGTGTACTGGTTGCCCGCATTGGCGGGCTGGAGGTCGGGAGGGAGAAAGTGGCCGAAGGTGTGGGCCAGGACGTTGCCCCGCCCGTCCAGGACGAGGATGTAGCGCACATCCTTGCTGCTTGCCAGGGTCTCAAGAACGAGGTCCCTCAGGGCGACAAAGTCCTCAAGGAGAATGAAATCTGCAGCCCGCGCCGCCATGTCCCTGGCGATGGAGAGCGCCCGCTCGTCCATCTCCCGGGTGAACGTCGCTCGGGTAACCCCCTGGACTTGAATAACGGCGCCCACACCGAGCAGGAGAACCAGCCCGAGCGCGATGCCCATGATCTTCACCCTGACGCTGACCCCGAGCGCCCAGACGATGATCGGCCTGAGGAGCCGCTTCACGCTCACCGACCTCTACCGTCCACTTCGCCCCCGGGAGCGGCGAACCGGTCGATCGCGAGCCGGGTCAAGACGGCTCGGCCCGTTTGCTCCTCGTGGAGGGTGAGGAGAGCCCGCCTGAGCTTCTCCCTCACCGTGGGATCAAGCCCGGGGTGGACGGCGACCGGCGGATTCATATAGGGCGCCGTCTCCCCGATGACCTTGGTTTTCGCAACCTGGCCTGGATCAGTCAGGGCCAGCCGCGCGTAGACCAGCCCATCCACCAGCGCCCCATCCACCAGCCCCTCAGCGACGGCGCGGATCGCCCGGTCGTGGCCTGTGATCAGGAGCTTCCGCCTAAAGAAGGCTTCAGGCCGCTGGCCTCCGCGTCCCGCTGGGAACGCCTCGGGCGCACAGAGGGGATCGGCAAATGCAAACGTCTTCCCAGCGAGCTCGGCCGGCGTGCCAATCTCGCTCTCGGCCGATACGATGACGTAGGAGGGGCGGCTCTTCCGCCGATTCACGACCGGGACGGCGAGGGCGGTCAGGCCGAAATCTGCGTGGCCCTGAAGAAAGCCACGGCTGCAGAGCTGGGCCATCTCGGCCTCGCGACTTCGCACAAGGTCATTGACTTCCGAGAAAGCCCTTCGGAGGATCAGGTGGACAGGGCGGCCGATCTTCTGTCCCAGCGCCTCGGCCAGGTCTCCATAGAGCTGGTATCCTTCCTGCGGGGAAACCGCCAGGGCTACGGCGAACCGGAGCGGGACCCGGCTATCTGCGTCGGTCGGGGTGACCTCTGGCGGCGCCAGCGCCCACAACCTCACCCTTGGCGGCTCGTCCTGCTCCGAGCACCCCGCGAGCAGGAAGACGCCCAGGGACAGGGTCGCCAGAGCGCTCAGGCCCTTCAAGTGCCGCACGGTCCGTTCTCTATCCTCCGAGCCGGAGCATCGACCGGTAGCCCGCGGGTGGCCGAGAGGTCCCCTCCGCATTTTGCATCTTTTTTAAATTTCTTCTCAGGTGCGACTGAGGCGTTCCCGCCCCACTCTGGCACAAATGCCTCAGTGCCATTTCCCGCCGCGACCAAGATTTGCCCCAGAGCTTTCCGCCTTTACCTTCCTGTGCCACTGTCCTTCACGCCTGCGGCCCGCAGGATGACCATGGACGGTCAGAAGTTCGTGAAGGCGGACTGGATCAGATTGACCCCCATCAGGCCCGTCAGCCAGAGCCACGCGGGGTGGTGGTAGACCGCGAGGAGGACGCTGGCAGAGACGACGACCCCTCCGAGCAGCCGAAGCCACTGCTCCATGTACAGTACCATCGTTCCTCACCCCCTTTCAGAAGGCATAGCGGACGACCGCGTAGAGGTTCGAGTTCCCCTCGAACTGGCCGAACTCGGCGCGCCGGGGGCCGCCGAAGAGGTTGACGCCGAGGGCGGCCCACAGGGCGTCCGTCACGTTGTACTTCACCTCGGGGTTCAGGTAGAAGTCCCCCTCGTTGGGGCTTCCCAGGACGAAGAGGCCGAGCTTCAGCGTCTGGTTCCAGAAGAGCTGGGTGAGCCGCGCCGTGAGGACGTGGCGGATGGTCGGGCGGTTGGCCATTCCGGGCCCGCGGGTCGCCCGGTACGCGTCGTGGTCCTCCATGACGTCGCCGGCGTACTGGAGGCCCAGCGTCAGGTCCGGCGCCAGCTCCCGCTGGTAGCCGACCAGATACTTCCCCCGGGAGTTCTCGACGGCGGCGTTCCGCCCCGACCGGTCCCGCCGCGAATCGTAGTAGCCCGCCTCGAGGCTCACCACCCCGCCGAGCGCCGCTCCCTGGGCGCTCGCCCCATAGACGTTGAGCGGCGGGAAGAAGAAGCGGAGGCGTGGCCCCCGTTCGACCTCCCCTGCCGGAGCGTGGAAGAAGCCGCGGTAGGCGTAGAGCGAGAGGTCCCAGCCCAGGAGGTTCCGAAAGAGCCTGAGGCCTACCTCGGGACCCTCCTCGCCTGGCGAGGGGTCGTCGGTTTTGCGGCTCTCCACGGCGGCCATGGGGTCGTTGAAGCGCAGGCGACCTCCCGCCTCGGGGAGCGTGTCGGCCTCGAATCGGGGGATCACGACCAGCTGGAGCGATGTCCCGGCCCAGTGGCCGGTGGCTGAGAGCGCATCAGACCCCTTCTTGAGGTACTCCAGCGGCAAACCCGAGATGAAGGCGACCCAGTCCTTGGGGAAGACGTCGTTGACGAAGACCAGGTCGCCCACTCCCCACGTGATCACCTGGCGTCCCAGCCTGATGTCGACCACGGGGAACCGCAGGTCCACGTAACCCTCTCGCAGGTCGCCGTCCACCTCGCCGCCCACGGCATCGCCGATCAGCTCGCCCTTGGCGACGAGCCCCCACCACTCGCCGCGTGGGGTCAGCTCGAGCCGCGCCCGCCCCTCGCCGAGGACGAACTCCTCCCGGCACGCCAGACGCTGGGTCCGCGGGCAGCGGTCGGGCTGGATCAGCCGGTAGGCCGAGCCGGCCTGGACGAAGCCGTGGAGCGGAATCTCCTCCGCCGCGGAGGCCCCCCGGGCGACCAGGAGCGAGGCGAGGACGAGGAGCCCTAAACGGTGCCTCACCGGCTGAGTTCGGCCGGCGGCGCCCTCAGCGCCCGCTCAGTGAAGAGCTCGGGGAGAAGTTTCTGGTTGTACCGGACCTCCGCCATGACGGACTCGCTCCAGTGCCCCGTCTGGACGTTCTTCATGACCCGCCTGGTGATCGTCCAGAACCCCTGGATCTCCTTCAGCTCCTCGGCGGTGAAGAGGCGCGAGAGCTCGCCGCGCCGGTCGTAGTACTCCTCCTTCAGCGGCAGCCACGTGGCCTTGTCGATCCACGAGACCTTCCGGCTGAAGTCCACGCTGGCCGGATCCTTCGGGACGCTCTCCACGACGTACGCAGACCGTTCGCCGACCTTCTCCTCCCTGAGCAGCTTGTGGGCGTCCTCCTCCGGCTCCCGCCCGGAGACGTCCTCGTAGGAGAAGTCGGAGCCGGCGAAGCTCGACCGCTTGTCGCTGGCGGCGATCCGGCGCACCAGCTTGAGGGCGGGGACGTAGAGCCAGCGGTCGTCGTCCCTCCCCGGGTACTTCCAGACGAGGAAGGTCATTTCGCGCACGTCGGGCGGGCGGTGGAAGTAGATGAAGTACCGCTGCTCCCCCCCGTCCTGGAGGTCCCGCCGCGACATGGTGAGCTCCCGGACCCGCTCCTTGCCGTCGCGGGAGACCAGGCGCATCGTGACGCGCGCCCGCATGTCCTCCCCCGGGTAGAACATGGCCAGATGCGCCTTGGCCATGATCTCCTCAGCGGAGGGCTGGGCGGCCGCCGACGGGGCCAGCGCGAGCACGGCG
>LDXP01000034.1 GCA_001443385.1 Candidatus Rokubacteria bacterium CSP1-6 | reverse complement strand
CTCCCCACCGGGGAGAGGAGAAGAGGTGAGGGGCATTGGGTGGGGCAGGGTGAGGGGCGCGCCGCCGTCGTGGCGAAATCGGGGCGCCAGGCGGTGGGCGGGGCCGGGCGCTCGTACCTCTCCTACGGCCGCGTCCTCTACCGGGGCCCGGCCTATCCGCTGCGCGGCCGCTGGCATGTGGACCGCCGCGCCTCGTTCTTCTTCGGCGAGACCGGGCTCGAGGGCCTCCTGGAGACGGCGCGGCTGGCGCGCGTCCCTGTCCAGCGCATGGCCCGCACCACGCCCGGGACGGCCATCACCTCCATGCAGCTCGACCTGGCGGTGCGCGAGGGGGTGCTCGTGCCGTGGAAGAAGCGCGAGCCGGAGGCCTTCAAGTCGGGCCTGGCGCTGCTCACCGCCGACAAGGGCGGGCTCGTCTATCGCCCGAGCCCGGGCGTGTACGCCGGGGTGGGCGAGCTGGACTTCGCCTCCATGTATCCCGCCATCATGGTCCACCACAACGTGTCCCCGGAGACGGTCAACTGCCCCTGCTGCGGCGGGGTGCTCGTGCCTGAAGATGGGTATCGTATTTGTTGGCAGCACGATGGCCTGATGCGGCGCGTCCTCGGCCCGCTCGTCGAGCTGCGGCGTCGGCTCAAGCAGGCGATGCAGACCGCGGTGGGTGCCGAACGCGAGGCCCTGGACCGCCGCCAGACCGCGCTGAAGTGGATCGGCGTCGTCTCCTTCGGCTACCTCGGCTACCACAACGCGCGATTCGGCAAGATCGAGGCCCACGAGGCGATCACGGCGTTCGGGCGGGAAGCGCTGCTCCGCGCCAAGGAGCTGGCCGAGGCGCGCGGCTTCAGGATGCTGCACGGGCTGACCGACTGCCTCTGGCTCCAGCGCCGGGGGGCGGGGGAGGCCGACTACGCGGCGCTGGCGCGGGACATCGGCGCGGACACGGGCATTCCCGTGAGCGTGGAGGGGGTCTACCGCTGGATCGTCTTCTGCCCGGCCCGCATCCTGCCGAAGACCACGGTTCCCAACCGCTTCTTCGGCGTATTCGAAGACGGGCGCACCAAAGCGCGCGGCATCGAGTTCAGGCGCGACGACACGCCGCCGCTGGTGAGGGCCATGCAGGAGCGGATGCTGGCGCTCCTCGCGGCCGCGGAGAATCCCGCCGGGCTGCGCGCGCTGGCGCCCCGGGCCCGGAGGATCGCGGAAGCCGAGATCGCGCGGGTCCTCGCCGGGCAGGCGTCCCCGCGGGACCTCGTCGTCAGCCGGCGCCTCTCGATGGCCCCGGAGGAGTACGTCAACGACAGCCTCCAGGCGCTGGCGGCGCGCCAGCTCCTGGCCCGCGGGCTCAGGATCGAGCCCGGCCAGTCGGTGCAGTACCTGGTTGTCAACGCCCGCGCCAAGAAGCGCGAGGCGCGAGTGCTGGCAGTCCCGCTGGTGGACGAGCAGAGCCCCTATGATCGCGCCTTCTACGCCGGCCTCTGCCGCCAGGCCGCCGCCACGCTCCTCGACCCGCTCGACCCCCTTTGACTTGATCGTGCCTCCCGGCTCCCGTACAATCGCGCTCGTGACTTCGCGGGTCTCGACGGCGATTGGGAAACTGGATGAGATGCTCGGCGGCGGGCTGCTTCCCGGCACGCTCGCCGTCGTGTACGGGGCCACGGGCATCGGCAAGACCCACCTGGGGCTCACCTTCGCCCACCACGGCCGGAGCGCCGACGGCGCTCCCGGCCTCGTCTTCGACATGAACGGCCGCGGCGACTCCCAGCAGCACCACGAATACGCGCAGCGGCTCTTCGACTGGCCCCTCGGGCGCTGGACGCACGCCGTGACGCCCATGGCGGACCCGTACCCGCCCGACGGCCAGATGCAGGCGTACTACTCCGACGCTTTCCCGTGGGTGGGGAAGGTCCGCGACTACCAGGTCGCCACGCCGGACGGCGTCGAGCTCGACTGGGGCTGGAAGGCGGCCTACAACCGGGCGCTCTACACGGTCCGGCCGTTCTTTTACTTCCACGTCGCCGGTGGGTCGCGCCGCGTGACGGTGGACGGCGTGGAGCCCATGAACGTCCCCGCCGAGGCGATCCAGTTCTTCCTCTTCGACGAGCTGTACCGGAAGGTGATCCACCGGGACGCGGAGACGCTGGGCATGGAGATCTGCCTCCCGGTCTGGAAGCACCGCGAGTTCATCGACGCGCACCCCTACGACCATCGGGCGATCACCACGCTCCTCCTGGTGACGACGGAGGAAACGCGGATCGAGGACCTCCTGGGGCGGAAGACCGAGGCCGGCGACCTGGGCGCGGTCGCCAACACCATTCTTGTGATGGGCAGCGAGCGCGTGGGGACGCGGGTGGGCCGCTTCCTGTGCGTGGTGAAGCACCGGGGCAGCGCCATGTCGGACGAGATCGCAGAGTACCGGATCGGCGAGCGCGGGATCGAGCTCTCGTGAAGATCCGCCCGTTCCGGGGCTACCGGTACAACCCCGCCAAGGTCCCGGACTTCTCGCGCGTCGTGGTACCCCCCTACGACCAGATCGATCCCGACACGCGCGAGGCCCTCCACGCGCTCGACGCGTGCAACTTCGTCCGCGTCACGCTGGGCCGCCCCGAGCCGGGCGACGCCGGGGACGCCGATCGCCACCGGCGGGCGCGGGGGTGCCTGGACCGGTGGATCGCCGAGCAGGTCCTGATCCGCGACGCCGAGCCGGCGCTCTACCCGTGCCTCACGACCTACCAGGCGGGAGGCGAGACGCTCAGCCGCACGGGGTTCATCGCTCTGGGCGAGCTCAGCGAGTACGCCGAGGGTGTGGTGCTTCCCCACGAGCGCACCCACGCCGGCCCCAAGGTGGAGCGCCTCCAGCACCTCGAGGTGACGGGGGCCGACACCGGGGTGATCTTCATGCTCGCGAGCGGCCCGGCCGGTGAGCTCCTGCAGGCGGCCGCGCCTCCCCCGGCGCCGCCCGTCGCCGCGGCCCGCGATCTCAAGGGCGAGCTCCACCAGCTCTGGCGGATCACCGATCGCGCCGCCATCGCGCGGGTACAGGCGCTGATGGCGGACAGGCGGCTGATTATCGCCGACGGGCATCACCGCTACGAGACGGCGCTCGAATACCGCCGGCGCCACCCGGGCGCCGATTGGAAGGTGATGGCGATTGTTCCCCTCGAGGCCCCCGGGGTCACGATCTTTCCCACTCACCGCCTGGTCCACGGTGTCCGGGGGTTCGACGTCGAGACGTTCCTGGCCCGGGCCGCGCGGTGGTTCGAGATCGAGCGAGGACCCGCGGTCGGCGATCCGGCGGCGGAGGCCAGAGCGCTGGCGGGGGCGCTGGATGCGCGCGCCAGAACGGGGCGGCTCGCCGTGGCGGTGGTCGCGGGGGCGGAGGCCCCGGGGTGGCTCCTGGCGTTGCGCCCGGAGGCATTTGACGCCGTGCCGTGGCCGGCGGGGCCATCGCCCGCCTGGCGGCGGCTGGCCGTCTCGGTGCTGCACGAGGGTCTCCTGAAGCCGTTCCTCGGCGTCACGGAGGAGATCCTCCGCCAGCAGACATCCGTGGACTACACGGCCGACGCCGTCGAGGTGGTCACGCAGGTCAGGAAGGGGAATTACCAGGCCGGCTTCCTGATCCCGCCCACCACTCCCGCCGAGCTGCAGGCCGTGGTGCGGGCGGGGGAACTGCTCCCGCAGAAGTCCACCTACTTCTACCCGAAGCTCCTCGACGGCCTGGTCTTCTCCCGCCTCTCGGAAGAGGCGTGAAGCGTCCGCCAAGCGTCCCGTCGGCGGCGAACCTGCGGGACCTGAGGGATCGGCGCTTCCGCCGCCGCCGGCATTTCCGGGTTAAGAGCGAGCGGGGGGCCTTGGCTTTTGTCAACGCTGTCGGTTTATGCTCCACGTTCTACCGGTTTCCCGAGGGGCTGGCGTGTCTGTGGGAGGCCGTGGCGGGGCGGCCGAACCCCCGGTGGCCGCGCCGCTCCCACCACGACTCGGGAATCGGCCTGACCTGGGAGCTGAAGGACACGCTCCCCGCCCGGCGGCAGGTGTACTACGGCAAGCTCCTGAAAGGGCGCCCGATGCTCGTGGCGCTCGACCTGTTCCCGGCGTTCTACGCCCTCGTGAGGGGGCGGCAGCGGGCCCGCGACTACCGTCGCGAGTACGAGGCGGGCCGGCTGTCGCTCACCGCCAGGCGCATCATGGACAGCCTCGTGCGGGAGCACCCGCAGTACACGCGGGAGATCCGCGGCAACTGCTTCATGCTGGAGCCGTCCCGCACCCGGGAGTTCGAGCGGGCGATGGCGGAGCTCCAGCAGGGGCTCTGGGTGGTGAAGAGCGAGGAGCGCTACGAGCCGACCTTCTCCTACCGCTGGGACCTGCTCGAGGCGTGGCTGCCCGAGCCCGTGGCGGAGGGGCGGCGCCTTCGCCGGCCGGCGGCCGTGGAGCGGGTGGTCGCGCGCTATCTGGAGGGCGCGGTGTTCAGCACCCCCGCGCTCCTCGGGCGGCTCTTCACCCTGCCGCGCCTGGAGATCTCGGACGCCGTGGACCGCCTCGTGGGAGCCGGAGCCGTCCTCGCCGACTGCGTCGTGGACGGGTGGCCCGGGGGCTGGCTGGTTCACGCTGCGGCGCTCGGCGACCAGGGTTCGGCCCGCCGCCGGTATCGTGCCACGGTGTAGAGTAGATCGGAAGGGGCGACGTTCATGGCGGGCCATAAAGGATTCAGGAACCTGCCGAAGCTCGAGCGGCTGAAGCGCGGCCGCCCACGGCCGGGCCCGCGACCCGCCGAGCGGGGCGCGGGGCGCCTGCCGCGGCCCCGCCCCGCCCTTCCGTCCCACGTTGTCGCGCTCGAGGATTTCCCTGTGTTGCACCAGCAGGCGCTCCGCGCGGTCGCAGAACTCCTCGCTCCCCCTCAGCCTGCCCTCTCCCCCCCGGGGGGAGAGGATAAAGGTGAGGGGGCGTTCGTGGTGGGCGGGGCGGTGCGGGATCTGCTGCTCTCGCGCCGGCCGGTGGAGGATCTCGATGTGACCGTGCCCTCGGGCGCGCTGGCCCTCGCGGAGTCCCTCGCCGCTCGTCTGGGAGGCGCGTTCGTGGCGCTTGACGAGGAGCGGGGCGCGGGCCGGATCGTCGTCAAGGACGGGGAGCGCGAGTACCAGGTGGACGTGACCGATTTCCGCGCCCCCACGCTCGAGGCCGACCTGCGGGCGCGGGATTTCTCCGTCAACGCCATCGCCGTCCCCGTCGGGCCGCTGGTGCGGGACGGGACGGCGGGGCTCGTGGATCCGACCGGCGGGGTGGGCGATCTTGCCCGGCGCCGGCTTCGCCTCTGCGGTCCGGGGGTGTTGGCGGAGGACCCGATCCGGGCCCTGAGAGGCGTTCGACTGGCCGTCGAGCTCGGGTTCACCCTCGACGCGGAGACCAGGCGGGCGCTGCGGCGCGCCGCCCCGGGGCTCCGGGCCGTGGCTCCCGAGCGCGTCCGCGAGGAGGTCGTCCGGCTCCTGGGCCTCCCCCGGGCCTCGCGGGGGCTGAGGGAGCTGGACCGCCTCGGCCTGCTGGAGACGCTGGTCCCGGAGATCGCGCCGATGAAGTCCGCGAGCCAGCCGAAGCCGCATCGGTTCTCCGTGTGGGAGCACTCCCTCAAGACCGTGGAGGCTGCGGAATCGCTCCTCGCAGGGCTGGCCGCCCTGACCCCTTACGCCGAGGAACTGGCGGCCCACGTCGCCGAGCCGCTGGGTGACAGGCTGACGCGGCGCCACCTGCTGAAACTCGCAGCCCTCTTCCACGACATCGCCAAGCCCCAGACCCGCCAGGTGATCGACGGGCGGATCCGCTTCATCGGCCATGATCTCGAGGGCGCGGCGCTGGCGCGCGCGATCGGGCGGCGGCTCAAGCTCTCGGGCAGGGCGGTGGACGCGCTCGAGCGCCTGGTGCGTCACCACCTCCGCCCCATGCACCTGGGCCAGGTCGCCGAGGTCACGCGGCGGGCGCGCTACCGCTTCTTCAGGGATCTGGGCGATGAGGCGCGCGACCTCCTGCTCCTCGCCCTGGCCGACGCCGCCGCCGTCCGGGGCGATTCTCCCATCGCCGTCTGGCGCAGCCCCAGCGGGCGGCTCGTCGCCGACCTCTTGAGCGGCTGGCGGGAGGATCGGATCCAGGCGGCGGCCCCGCCCCTCGTGAGGGGAGAAGAGGTAATGGCTGCCTTCGGGCTGCCGCCGGGTCCGGAGGTCGGGCGCCTCCTCGCCCTGGCCCGAGAGGCCCAGGACCTGGGCCAGGTGAGCACCCGCGACGAGGCTCTCGCCTATCTCGAAGCCCGCCGGAAGAGTCGCTTGACAGAGGAGGCGGAGAGCTCATAAGGTAGGGGGCGCTTCGAGCGAAGCGTTCCCATCCGAAGGAGGATCCCATGCGCCTGAGACGGCTCGTTCTCCCGGCTCTTCTCGTCCTCTCGATGCCCCTGCTCGCGTGGGCCGCGCCTCAAGGGAAGGTAATCATCGCCCAGGGCGTGGATCCCTCGACGCTGGATCCGATGAACCACCAGGAGACCCCGGTCTCCAACGTGGCGGTGAATATCTTCGACACCCTCCTGGAGCGCGACCAGGAACTGAACATCGTTCCCCTGCTGGCCGAGTCCTATCGGATCGCCGCCCCGACGGTCTGGGAATTCAAGCTCCGCAGAGGGATCAAGTTTCACAACGGCGAGCCCTTCGACGCCGAGTCGGTGAAGTTCAGCCTCGAGCGCCTGGTGGATCCCAATTTGAAAATGCGCGGCGCCTCGCCGTTCGCCCCCCTGAGCCGCGTCGAGGTCGTGGACTCCTACACGGTTCGGATCCACACCAAGGCACCGTGGCCGATCCTCGACACCCTGATGTCGGCCGGACAGGCCGCGATGCTTCCCCCGAAGTACTACCGCGAGAAGGAGATGGCCTACCTGAGCCGGAACCCGGTGGGCTCCGGGCCGTTCAAGTTCGTCCGCTGGGTGAAGGACGAGCAGATCGAGCTGACGGCCAACGAGCAGTACTGGCGGGGGGCGCCCAAGATCAAGACGCTGATCTTCCGCCCCATTCCCGACGACTCGGTGCGGGTGGCGGCGCTGCAGAACGGCGAGATCGACATCGCGGTGAACATCCCCCCGCACCTGGCCAACATCATTGCCAACCACCCCCGCCTCTTCCTCTCCACGGCGCCCAGCGTGCGGACCATCCAGCTCATGTACTACACCCACCAGTTCGACAAGCAGCACAAGGTGGTCGGTCCCTATCCCGGGCCGGTGGCGGACCGGCGGATCCGGCTGGCGATGAACTACGCGGTGGACGTGGACGAGATCATCAAGAATGTGCTGGACGGCAAGGGGATGCGGATCGCCATGCCGCTGACCTCGAAGCACTTCGGCTTCGACCCGGCGCTCAAGCCCATCAAGCACGACCTGGCGAAGGCCAAGCAGCTCCTGACCGAGGCGGGCTTCCCGAACGGCGTGGACATCGTCCTCAACTCTCCCCAGGGGCGGTACGTGCGGGACAAGGAGGTCGCGGAGGCGCTGGCGGGCCAGCTCACGAAGGCCGGTATCCGCACCCAGCTCAAGACGCACGAATGGGTGAATTACCTGAACAACATGGTGTACGTCCACAACGCCGGCCCCGTCTGGCTCATCGGCTGGGGGACGACGACCTACGACGCCGAGACCGTCTACGTCCCCCTGTTCCGGTCGGGGAAGATCCTGTCCAACTACTTCAACGCCGACTTCGACGGGATGGTGGACGAGGCCCAGACCGTCATGGATCCGAAGCGGCGCCTGGAGCTCTACCACCGGCTCAACCGGCTCTGGGTCGAGGATGCCGCCGCCATGCCGCTCTACCAGCAGCTGGACCTCTACGGGGCCACCAAGCGGATAGTGTGGAAGGCGCGCGGCGACGAGCGGCTGAAGGGCTTCGACATGGCCCTCAAGTAGGCTAGAATAGGAGGCGGTGGGCGGGCGTAATTCAGTGGCAGAATGCCAGCTTCCCAAGCTGGACGTCGCCGGTTCGAATCCGGTCGCCCGCTCCAGATTGCGGCCCGCAACGGCTCACCGCTGCGGGCCATTTTTTCGCTCCCGGAGGTTTTGATGGCAAGACACCTCATCGCACTGCTGGCCCTCGCGCTGCTCACCTGGTTCCCGACGCCCGTCGAGGCCCAGAGCGTCGGCCACGTCTTCAGGCGGGTCAATCCTTCGGTCGTTGTGATCCGGACCAAAGAAAAGGACGTGGCGGCCCTGGGCCAAGGCCAGGGCCAGATGGTGAGCGTCACCGGCGTCGGCTCCGGCGTCCTCATCTCCCCGGACGGGAAGGTGATGACCGCGGCCCATGTCGTCCACACAGCCGACGAGATCAGCGTGGAGTTCTTGAGCGGCGAGGCCGTCGGGGCGCGGGTCGTCGCCTCCGAGCCCCAGGCCGACGTGTCGCTCCTCCAGCTCGAGCGCGTCCCGCCGGGGGCGCTGGCGGCGAAGCTCGGCGATTCGGACAAGGTGCAGGTGGGGGATCAGATCTTCATCATCGGGGCGCCGTACGGGATTGGTCACACGCTCTCCGTCGGCCACATCAGCGCCCGTCACAAGCCCAACACCGTGTTCAGCGGCATGTCGCTGGCGGAGTTCTTCCAGACGGACGCGGCCATCAACCAGGGGAACTCCGGCGGGCCCATGTTCAGCATGGGCGGCGAGGTGATCGGGGTCGTCAGCCACATCATCTCGAAGTCGGGGGGCTTCGAGGGACTGGGCTTCGTGGTCACCGCCAACATGGCCCGACGCCTCCTGCTGGAGCAGCGATCGTTCTGGAACGGGCTCGAGGGGTTCGTGCTCTCCGGGGAGCTCGCCGTGGTCTTCAACCTTCCCCAGCCCGTAGGGCTGCTCGTGCAGCGGGTGGCGGCGCGCTCGCCGGCGGAGCAGATCGGCCTGCGCCCGGGAACGATGAAGGCCACGATCGCGGGCCAGACGCTGACGGTGGGCGGGGACGTCATCCTCCAGGTCCAGGGGATTCCCCTGTCGGCCGAGAACAGTTACGAGCGGATCCAGGACCGCTTGAGCCGGCTCCGTTCCGGAGCGGAGGTGACGATCACGGTGCTGCGGGCGGGACACCTCGTCGAGCTCAAGGCCAAACTGCCCTGACAGGGCCTCCGAGTTACTGGGAGGGACCGAAGGCGACCACAGTCTGCTCGTCCCGGATCAGCGGGCGGAAGCGGACCGGCATGCCGACCTTGAGCGCATCCAGCGGGATGTCCAGGATCCTGCCGAGCAAGGATACTCCCTCGTCCAGCTTCACGACGGCCACCGCGTAGGGCGCTTCCTCGGCGCGTCCCCGGGGCGGGACGCGGATCACCGTGAAGCTCGCGATCGTGCCGTGCCCGTCGAGCGGGACGGGCTCCCACGCCCGCTCCTGGCAGGCCGGGCAGAACTCCTTCGGCGGAATGGCGATCTCGCCGCAGCGGCCGCACCGGATCCCGGTTAGGCGACCGGACCGAGCCTCTTCGAAGAAGGCCTTGAGCGTGACCACCTTACTCACTGGAGAGGAGGCTCACGAGGACGGTGGCGGTGTTGCCACCGAGCGTGTGGACGAGCCCGACTTTGGCGCCGTCCACCTGGCGGGGGCCGGCCTCGCGCCGGAGCTGGGTCACGATCTCCGCGACTTGCGCGGCTCCCGTTGCGCCGATGGGGTGGCCCTTGGCCTTCAGCCCGCCCGACGGGTTCACCGGCAGCTTCCCCCCGAGGCTGGTCCAGCCCTTCTCGGCCGCGATGCCCCCGGTGCCCGGCTCGAAGAAGCCGAGACCTTCGGTCGCGACGATCTCCGCGATCGTGAAGCAGTCGTGCAGCTCCACCACGTCCACGTCCTGCGGGCCCCGCCCGCCCTGCCGGTACGCGGCCTGCGCCGCCCGCTCGGTGGCGAGGACGCGGCTCAGGTCCTTCTTTTCGTGGAGGAACATCGAATCCGACGCGGCCGCCGAGCTGAGGATCCACACGGGCTTCCGGCTCTTACGGGCCACCTCCTCGGAGACGACAACCAGCGCGGCGCCGCCGTCGGTGAAGGGGCAGCAGTCGTAGAGCTTGAGCGGATCGGCGACCTTGGCGCTCTTCATCACCTGCTCGAGCGTGATCTCCTTCTGGAACTGCGCCTTCGGGTTGAGTGCGCCGTGGCGGTGGTTTTTGACGGCGACGTGGGCCATCTGCTCTTCCGTCGTGCCGTACTTCGCCATGTGCGCCCGGGCGATGAGCGCGAAGACTCCGGGGAAGGTGATCCCGGTGGGCTGCTCGAAGATGGCGTCGGACGCGTAGGCGAAGTACTCGGTCGCCGCGTCGGTGGGGAGGTTCAGGACGCGCTCGGCGCCCCCTACGAGCACCACGTCCGAGACGCCGGCGGCGATTTCCATCACGGCGTGGCGGAAGGCAGCGTGGCTCGTGGCGCAGGCGGTCTCGAAGCGGGTCGTGGGGACCGTGGGAATGCCGAGGACCGAGGCGGCCAGCGGGCCCATGTGGAGCTGGCGCTCCCCCTCGCCCCCCACGACGTTGCCATAGTAGAGGGCCTGGATGGCCCGGGGGGACACGCCCGCGTCCTGGATCGCATCGGCGGCGGCCTCGGCGAAGAGCTCGGCGCAGGTTCGTTCATGCTTGCCGAACTTCGTCACACCAACTCCGATCACCGCCACGCGCCGCATCGGATTTCCCTCCCTGTGAAGGTGGACGCCTTCTCATGATACTGGAAGAGTCCTGAGAATTCAAAAGGATATGCTAGCATGGGGAACATGCTGAGCCAGGAGCTGGTGCTGGCGGTGGCGGGCGCCCTCGCCGGGATTTTTCTCCTCGTCGGACTGGCTCAGGCGCTGAGCCCTCCGCCGCGCCGCCGCCGGCGAGTGCGCCGCCGGCGTCCGGGGGTGCCGCCGCGTCGCCGCCCCGGCGAGGCGGGGACAGCGGCCTCTGAAGTCGCGCCGTTGGCGCGGCGGGCTGCCCCGGCTTTTACGCCGCGCTCCAGGCCTGCGGCTCCCGAGGCGCCACCCGCGCCGGCCCCGGTGCCCACGCTGGCTCCGCCGCTCGCGCCACCCGCGGCCGCACCTCCTGCCACCCCGCCCGCGGCGCCCGCCGTGAACGAGCCGGCTCCGAGCGCGCCTCCCGCCGCGCCGCGGGCTCCCGCCGTCGAACTCCCACTCAGCGAATGCCTCGGCTTCTACGAGCGCCGGCAGTACCAGGCGGTGGTCGCGACGGCCGAGCCGGCGCTCCAACGTGCCCTGGGGGAGGCCGCGACGGCGGCCCCCCGTGCCCAGGATGTGGCGAAGCTCTGGAGCGTTCTCGCGCTCTCGCGCCAGGCCGTGGGCGATGAGGAGGGCGCGCTCTCCGCGTTCGAGGAGGCCATCCACGCGGCCCCGGAAGAGGACCGGTCCGCGTACCAAACGCAGGCGGTGGCGCTGGCCGCGGGCGCCAGCCGCCGGCTGCTCGAGCGGGCGGAGCAGATCGCGGAACCGGAGGAGCGCATCCGCGGGCTCCGGCAGGCCATGGTCTGGCTCCGCCAGGGCCTGGCGGCGGCGCCCGGGGACACCGAGCTCCAGTCCGGGCAGGAACGGGCGCGCCGCGGGCTGTGGGCCTCCTACAACCAGACCGCCGCCGCGCTCGTCCAGCGCCAGGAGTTTCACCGGGCGCGCCGTCTCATCCGGGAGGCGCTGGCCGACGAGGATTTCCCGGCGGACCGCCGGGACCAGTTCGCGGAGCTTCTGTCGGCCACCTTCACCGGCGAGATCGGGCAGCTCACCGCCAGCGCCATCCGGACGCTCGAAGACGAGCGCGAGCGCGAAGCCGTGTCGTTCCTGCAGCGGGCCGAGGGAATCCTGAGCACGATGCCGCCGGACGCCATGCCGGCGAAGCGCCGGGAGGACGCGAACCGGCGGCTCTGGTGGGGTTACACGAAGCTGGGCATGCGGCGGGTGGAGGCGGGCGAGTACGAGGAGGCGCTGGAACCGCTCTTCCACGCCCTCAAGATCGGGGACATCGGTCCGGAGCGACAGCAGGAAACGCGGGAAGCGCTGGTCCGCGCCCTCGAGGGCGTGACCGACGCGCGGGGGGCCACGATCGCCCGGCTGGCGAAAGACGGCAATCGCAACGCGGCGGTCGCCGAGGCGGAGCGCCTCAAGACCCTGATGCGGGAGAGCCTCGAGCGAGGCCTGAGCCAGCAGGAGCTCTCCCTTGCACTGACGAAGGCGAAGCGAGTGATGGAGGCGTTGGAGCGCGGCGACGGCTAGGAGACCCTCAGGGCTCGAGGCTCCGGCGGCGGATCTCGTCGAAGATCGCCTCCGGGATCGAGAGGAAGGTCCTGACGACGACCGGATCGAAGTGCGTGCCCGCGCACCGCTCGATCTCCCGGCAGGCTGCCTCGTAGGACATCGCCTTCGAGTATGGCCGGTCGAAGGTCATCGCGTCCAGGGCGTCGGCCACCGCGAAGATCCTCGCCCCCAGCGGGATGGCGTCGCCGCGAAGCCCCAGGGGGTACCCGGACCCGTCCCATCTCTCGTGATGGTGATAGACGATCGGGACGGCGCCCCGCAGGAACGGGATGCGCTCGATGAGCCGCCGGCCCACCTCGGGGTGGGTGCGCATGACGATCCACTCCTCCGGGGTGAGGGGACCCGGCTTCAGCAGGATGGCGTCCGGGATGCCGATCTTGCCGATGTCGTGCAACAGGACTCCGTGCTCGATGTCCTTGATCTCGTCCTCCGAAAGGCCGTGGGCGCGCGCCATGGTGAGCGCGTAGCCGTGCACGCGGCGAGAGTGGGCCTCGGTGCCCACGTCCCGGGTGTCGAGGGCCGAGCCCAGCGCTTCCAGCGTCGCCCGGTACGTATCCTGAAGCTCCCGGAGCGTCAGGGCGAGGTGCCGGGTTGCTTCCTCCACGCGGCGCTCCAGCAAGGCCTGGTACTCCCGCCGCTCGATGAGGAGCTCGCGGCGCTCCATGGCGCGCTCGGCCGCGATGAGCAGCTCGTCCACGTTGACCGGTTTGATGATGAAGTCGTACGCGCCTACCTTGAGGCTCTCGATGGCCGTCTTGACGTCCCCGACGCCCGTCAGCACGATGACCGCGGCGTCGGCGTCGAACTTCAGGGCCGACTTCAGGAACTCGAGCCCGTCCATGACCGGCATCTTCACGTCCGTCACGGTCAGCGGCGGCCGCGTGGCGCGGAAGATTTCGAGGCCCTCGCGCCCGTCATTGGCGAGCTCACACTTGTAGCCGTGGGAAAGGAAGATCTCGTGCAGCACCTCGCGGACCTGGCGATCATCGTCCACGATCAGCACGTGCTTCCCGTTGTTCGCCATGGTCAGTACACCCTTTCGCGGGATTGGGGCGCCTTCGGGTCGGCCTGGGCTTCGTAGCCTTCCACGCGGTTCTTGCCGGCGCGCTTGGCGGCGTAGAGAGCCTCGTCGGCGGCTCGGATCAGCTCGTCGGTGGCGGGCGCCACGTCCTCGGGCAGGCTGGCCACGCCGAAGCTGGACGTGACGCGCCGGCCGTGGGCGAAGGGGTGGGTGGACAGGACCTGCCGGATGCGGTCCGCGTACAGGCGGGCACCGGCCTTCGACGTCTCCACCAGGAGAACCGCGAATTCGTCGCCGCCGTACCGGCAGATGACGTTGATGCCCCGGGAGTGCTTGAGCAGGATCTGGGCGACCTCGCGCAGCGTCTCGTCCCCGGCCCCGTGCCCGAGCTCGTCGTTGATGACCTTGTAGTCGTCGAGGTCGAGCAGGACCACCGATACCGGGTGGTTGAAGCGCCGGCAGCGGCTGACCTCCTCTTCCAGGCGGACCGAGAAGAACCGCCGGTTGTACAGGCCGGTCACCTCGTCCTTGAAGGTGAACTCTTTCAGCCGGGAGTTGGTGACCTCCAGTTCCTTGTACGCGCTGTCGAGCCGGGCGGCGAAGGCGTTGATCTCGGCGGATTGGGCTTCGATGGTGGTGAGCATCCGGGAAAAGGAGCTCATCAGGAGGCCGATTTCGTCTCGGCGGCCCTCCGTCCCCTCGAAGTGCTTCGACGCGGCGATGAACTCAGCCGTCCGCGCCACCGCGCGGGCGACGTCCCAGATGACGTAGCCCCCGGCCGCCATCAGGAGGCCAACGAAGACGATCAGCACCCGGAGGCCGAGGATGAGCCCGCGGTGGCCGACCGGGTCCAGCAGCGGTACGACCTGCGCGTACAGGACGTAGGTGAGGAGAAGGAGCGGGATGCCGGAGCAGAACGCCAGGGACAGCAGGATCTTGCGGCGGATGCGCTGCCCCGTGATCAGGACGTCTGCCCTTCCTCCGCCCGCGGATCCTTCCGCCATGGCGCTAGGCTCCGACAATGAGATCGATGACCTTGCGGAACTTCTGGATGTCCAGCGGCTTCTGCAGGACCGTGAAGGGGCCGATCTCCAGCACCTTCAGCATGAGGTCGCTCTCCGTGTGCCCGGTCACGATGACCACCGGCAGCTCAGGGCGCGCCGCGTGGATCCGGCGATAGGCCTCGACCCCGTCCATTTCCGGCATCAGAAGGTCGAGGACGACCAGGTCCACGGGGGCCCCCGTGGCCAACTGGACGGCCTCCACGCCGTTCTTGGCCTGGAGCAGTCGCCGCGCGGGGCCCTCGAGCGCCTCGGCGAGGACCTGTCGGACATCGTCATCGTCGTCCGCCACGAGGATCGTCGTCGTGCGCATCTCGGAGCGCTTGCGGAGCCATTCGTCGATGACCGGTCGCTGGAAGCGCCACTGGCGGCCGACCTTGTGTCCGGGGATTTCTCGCCGCTCGGCCAGGCGGTACACGGTGGAGACCGGGAGCTTCAGATAGGCGGCGACCTCGCCGATGGTGAAGATGTCCGAAGCGGGCTCGGGGCTCATTATTCGTCGCTTTGGCGTTCTTGAATGAATTAGGAGGTATTGGTGATTGTTTTCCATAGTTCGAATCCTGTCAAGGGGGAATTTCCCAGGGGGGTTCCTTGACGGATTTGACGGCGGTGGAGTAGTGTGAATAGGGGTTCAGACAAGCCAAAGTGGCCAATATTCACGCGAAGATCGACTGCATTGGCCTGTTCTGTCCGATGCCTATCGTGAAGATCCGTGAGGCCATCAAAGCGCTCGCCGTTGGAGAAGTGATCGAGATGCTGGCCGATGACCCCGCCTCCGAGGCGGACATGAAGAGCTGGACCAAGCGAACAGGCCACGAGCTGCTGGAGACCTCCAGGAATGCCGCGGTTTACCGCTTTCTCGTCAGGAAGACCCGATAGCGGGCGGGTCTATCTCGACTACGGGGGCCTGGCTCCGGTGGACCCCCGGGTGGTCGCGGTGATGCGCCCGTTCCTCGAGGGCGGGGTGGGCAATCCCTCATCGCTCCACTCCCTGGGAAGCGCGGCTCGCGAGTCGCTGGAGGCGGCCCGCGTGAAGGTCGCGCGGCTGATCGGCGGGCCGGCGGCGGGGCTCCTCTTCACCTCCGGCGCCACGGAAGCCAACAACCTGGCGATCAAAGGTGTGGCGCTCCGCGCCGCCGAGCGGGGGCGGCACATCATTACCTCCTCCATCGAGCACATGTCCGTCATCAACCCGTGCCGCGATCTCGAAAAGGGCGGCGCGGCGGTGACGTACCTGCCGGTGGATTCCGAGGGGCGGGTGGATCCGGACGCGCTGCCCGGCGCGATCCGCCGTGACACAGTCCTGATATCGATCATGGCGGCCAACGGCGAGATCGGCACCACCCAGGAGCTGGCGCAGCTGGGCCGCACCGCCCGGGAGCACGGCATCCCGTTTCACGTGGATGGGGTCGGCGCCCTGGGGCGTCTGGCGTTCACGGTGGACGAGGCCGGAGTCGATCTGCTGACCCTGTCTTCCAACGACCTCTACGGGCCCCCGGGGACCGGCGCGCTTTGGGTTCGGCCCGGCGTCAAGCTCCTCCCTCAAGTCCTGGGCGGCGGGCAGGAAGCCGGCCTCCGCTCCGGAACCGAAAACCTGCCGGCCATCGTGGGCATGGGGGTGGCCGCCGAGCTGGTGCGCGCCGAGTGGCGGGAGGAGACGGCGAGGCTCTGCCGGCTCCGCGACCGGCTCCTGGCGGGGCTCCTCGCCGCTGTTCCCGACTGCAGGCTCACCGGTTCGCGGACTCGCCGCCTTCCTCATCACCTGAGCGTGTGCCTCCGCGCGGTCAAGGCCGACGGCGTGCTGATGGATCTGGATCTGCACGGCGTGGCGGCCGCCTCCGGCTCGGCCTGCGCGTCGAAGACCCTCGAGCCTTCCCACGTGCTCCGGGCCATCGGCGCCGACCCGGAGGAGCAGGAAGGCTCGCTCTGCTTCACCCTGGGCCGCTGGACCACGGCCGCCGATATCGAGGCCGTCGTGGAGCTGCTGCCGCCGATCGTGAGCCGGCTGCGGGCCTTTTCCCCCAAGGCGCTCGGCCCGGCCGCCTCCTGATGCGGCTCTTTCTCTTCGATGTGGATGGCACCCTGGTGTCCGCGCGGGGCGCCGGCCGCCGCGCCATCGGCCGGGCGCTCGAGGCGGTGTACGGCGCCACCGGCCCCATCGCCACCTACGACTTCAGAGGCAAGACCGACCCGCAGATCATCTTCGACCTGATGGGGACGGCCGGGGTGCCGGCGTCCCTTGTCGAGGAACGCCTCGCGAGCTTCTATGATCGTTATCTCCAGGACCTGAGCGACGAGATCCGGCGAGGAGGCGGGGTCGCGTTGATGCCGGGAGTGGCCGAGCTGGTGAGGCGCCTGGGCGCGCGGGCCGACGCGGTTCTCGGGCTGCTCACCGGCAACATCGAAGCCGGCGCGAAGATCAAGCTCGAGCCCACCGGCCTCCTCCCCCACTTCCGGGTCGGCGCGTACGGGTCGGACGCGGCCGATCGCGCCCGGCTGCCTGCCGTCGCCGCGCTGCGGGCCGAGACTCTCGCCCGACGCACGATCAGCCCGGAGCGGGTCGTGATCATCGGCGACACGCCGCTGGACATCGCCTGCGCCCGCGCCTTCGGCGCGCGCGCGGTCTCGGTGGCCACCGGCGGGCACCCCGTGGAGGAGCTGGCCGCCCACGCGCCCGACTTGCTGTTCGCGGACTTCGGCGACGTCGGCGCGGTGCTCGCGGCGCTCCTCGACGGCCAGCCCGGCCAATGAGGCTGCTCCCGCTCTGGCTCCACGTGCTGTCCGCCGCCGTGTGGCTCGGCGGGCTGCTCTTCCAGAGCCACATCCTGCTCCCGCTGCTGGCGCGGGGCGGCCCGGCGGAACCCATCGCCCAGGCCGTTCGTCGCTCCCGGCGCGTGGCCTGGACGGCGCTGGTGCTCCTGATCCTGACGGGACTCCACAACCTGACCCGCCTGCCGCCGGTGATCTCGATGATCGAGAGCGGGGTCCTGAAGCTTCTGGCCCTGAAACTCTTCCTCGTGGTGATCCTCCTCATGCTGTCGGCGCACCGGGATTTCGGCGTTGCGGCACGCCTGATCCGCGCTGTGGCGGCGGGCCGCGACGCGACCCCGGCGCTCAGGATGCTGGTCAGGCTCGACCGGGTTGCGCTCCTGCTCGGGTTGGGCCTCGTATATCTCGGGCTGGCGGTGAGCCGCGGAGGGATCTAGTGATGGGGGGACGTCTGGACGGGCGGATTGTCCTCATCACCGGGGCGGCGGGCGGCATCGGCGCCGCCTGCGCCCGGCGGCTGGCGGCCGAGGGCGCGCGCCTGGTGCTCGCCGACCTCGATGGGCCCGCCGTCGAGCGCCTCGCCGGCGAGCTCGGGCAGGTCGCGGTCCAGTGCGACGTGACGGTGCGGGCGGACATCGACCGCATGGTGGATACGGCGTACCGGCGCTGGGGGCGGCTGGACGTCCTCTTCAACAATGCCGGCGTGATTCAGGGCAAGCCGCTCCTCGACCTGACGGAGGAGGACTGGGACCGCCTGATGAGCGTCAACCTGCGTGCCGTGTTCTTCGTGCTCCAGGCCGCGGCGCGCCGCATGCTCCGCCAGGACCCGATCCCGGGGTCGGAGCTCAGAGGCAAGCTGATCCAGACGGCCTCCATCGCCGCCTACCGGGGCGGGCTGCCGCTGACGGCTCATTACGCGGCCTCGAAGGCCGGCGTCGTGAGCATCACGCGGACGGCCGCTCAGGCGCTGGCCCCGAGCAAGATCACGTCGAACTGCATCTGCCCCGGCGTGGTGGATACGCCCATGTGGGCGAAGCTCGATGCGGACTGGACAGCGCTCGAGGGCTGGGAGCGGGGGGAAGCCTGGAAGCGCCGAACGGCCGGCATTCCGCTCGGCCGCCCCGAGCGGCCAGAAGACGTCGCGGGGCTCGTGGCCTTCCTGGCGTCGGCGGATTCGGACTACCTGACGGGCCAGGCGATCAACATTGACGGCGGCCTCGTGATGGGGAGTTAGTGGGCAGGCACCGAAGTCAAGCCAGGGGCGGGACGCCGAGGGACTGAGCGATCTCGTTCACCTGCTTGACGAGCGCCGGCGCCAGCGGGATTCCCTCCACGAGCCGCCGCCGCTCGCACTCGGCTTCGGGCTCGCCGGCCGTGTAGATCCGCTCCTGGCCCTCCGCCTTCGGAGAGTTCTTGAGCGCCCGCAGCATGTCGTCCATATCCGCCTTGAACTCCTCCACGGGGCGGAAGCGCGCCGGGTCGATGGCGGCAAAGCAGTGACCCACGTTGTGGAGCTTGTCCTTCTGCATGTCGCTCCGGAAAAACAGGTTGCCGTACACGGCGCCGCTCAGCACGCCGGAGAGAATGTCCACCATCACCCCGAGGCCGTACCCCTTGTGGCCGCCCAGGTCCCGGCTCCCGCCCAGGGGAGAAAGCAATCGGTGGGTCAGCGCCACTTGCGGGTCGGAGGTGGGCTTCCCGGTGGGATCCATCGCCCAGCCTTCGGGGATCGGCTTCCCCCACCGCGCGGCGATCCTGAGCTTGCCGATGGCGACGGTGGTGGTGGCCATGTCCAGCACGAACGGGGGCTCGAGGCCGGCGGGCGCCGCGATGCTGATGGGATTGGTGCTGAGCATCGGCGTCCTGCCGAAGGTGGGAACCATGGCGATGTAGGGAGAGTTCGTGGTGGTCAGGCCGATCATGTCTTGGGCCAGCGCCTTCATGGAGTAGTTGGCGGCGGCGCCGTAGTGGTTCGAATTCCTGACCGCCACAATCCCCACCCCGTAGGTCCGGGCCTTGGCGATGGCCATCTCCATGGCCAGCGTGGACGCGTAGTAGCCGAGCCCTTTCTGGCCGTCGAGCAGGGCGGTGGCCAGGTCGTCCCGCATGGTCTTGGGCTCGGCTGCCAGATCGAGGAAGCCGCCGCGCGTCCACTCGACGTAGCGGGGGAGCATGCCGATGCCGTGGGAGTCTACGCCGCGGAGGTCGGTGCCGACCATGAGCCGCGCCGTGGGCTCGACGATATGCGGCGGCATCCCGAGGGCGCCGAGGATCTGGCTGATGAACTCCCGGAGGCGGGTGTGGCTCACGAGGACGGGCGCTTCTTGCATGTCGAACGCTCCTGCTAGAGCCCGGTGATCTTGATCCCCGAGTTCTTGATCTTGTACCGGCGGTTGATGGTGGCGAGCAGGGCCGCGATCCCCTCGATGGGCCCCGCGTTGGTGAGCGGCCCGATGTCGAGAACCCTGAGCCCCATGCTCTTGCCGAGGTCGGCGACGGTCGCCTTCGCCGCGGCGTCGTCGCCGCAGATCAAGAGGTCGCAGTCGATGGAATGCTCGGAGGCCAGCTCGTGGGCGGCGATGTGGTGGAACGCGGCCACCACGTTCGCCTCGGGGCCCAGGTGCGCCTGGGCCTCCTCTGCCGCCGAGCCGGCCGGTGGCGGCGTGTGGAGGCGAGGGCCGCCGAAGGTGAGGGGGACGACCGTGCTCACCACGGTTTTCCCCCGGCACGCCTCCTTCACGTCCGGAAGCGTCGCGGCCAGACCGGCGGCTGGCAGGGCGAGCACGACCACCGCACCGGCCGCGGCGGCCTCCCGGTTGGCCATGCCGACGATCGTCGCGCCTTTGGCTCGCTCGCTCAGTTCGGCGGCCTTGGCTTTCGCGCGCTCTGCCTGGCGGGAGCCGATGATGACCTCGTGCCCGGCCAGCGCCCACCGGAGCGCGAGCCCCGCGCCCTCGGGTCCGGTTCCCCCCAGAATCGCGATTTTCATTTAGCGGTACGCGTCAGGAGCCTTCTTCAGGGTCTGCCAGAACACGGGGTCGTGGCTGGGAAAGATCCGGCCGCGCGTCAGCCGGGCGAGGGTCTTGAGCCGCTTGAGAGAGTGAAGCGCCAGGGTCGGGTTCCAGACCACGCCGGGGACGCGCTCTTTGTCGATGTGCTCTTGCCAGTACGCGCAGTCGCCCGCCAGGATCACCGGTCCGGCCCCGGGCAGCTCCACCAGGAGCGACTGGTGCCCCGGGGTGTGGCCGTCGGTGCGGAGGACGGTCACGCCGGGGACGAGCTCGGTATCCCCGTCCAGCAGCCGCCACCGGTAGCCCGGCAGGTCGAAGTTCTTCTGGTAGTAGAAGGAGGCGAAAAAGGACGCCGGGTGGTGGGCATAGGCGTACTCGTCCTGCTGGACGATCAGCTCCGACTTGGGGAAGAGCGAGGCGCCCCCCGCGTGGTCGAAGTGCAGGTGCGAGAGGACCACCGCGTCCACGCTCCCGGGCTCGAGGCCGATCGAGTCCAGCCGGTGGACCAGGAGGTCGTCGTCCGAGAAGCGGGCGAGGGGATCGGTGCGCAAGAGGCCCGGCACCGCCCGGGGTGCCAGGCCGGTGTCGAAGAGAATCGTCCCGTCGGAGGTCTTGACCAGGTAGCACGTGACAACGATCTGAGTCTTTTCCCCCGACCGCTCGTCGTAGAAGAGCCCGCTCCGCTCGAAGCCGAAGAAGCCGTTCTGGAGGGCGTAGAGGGCCTGGACCGCCATGCGGCGGATTATGGCACAGCCTTCGGAAAAGTTGCAACGCGCCCCCCCTTTCGCTCATAGTGGCCCTGTGCAACGGGAACTTTCGCCGTCCCGCGCTGTCCAACCGGGCGACAGAGCTCCTGACGGTCCGTCCCTGGTCGAAGCGCTGAGGCGCGGGGAGCCGGAGGCCTTCGAGCGGCTCGTGCTGACCTACCAGCACCGGATCTTCAGCATCGCCTTGCGGATGCTCGGCGACCGGGGAGACGCCGAGGAGGTAGCCCAGGAGGTGTTCCTGCGCGTTCACCGCTCGATCGGGCGCTTCCGGGGCGAGGCGAAGCTCTCCACCTGGCTCTACGCGATCACCTCCCGCCTCTGCCTGAACCGGATGAGGGCGCCTGGCCGTGGCCGGCGCGCCGGCGAGCAGGCGCTGGGGCGGGTCGCCAACGGTCACCCCAACCCGGGGGCGACGCTGGAGGCGGGGGAGATCCAGGCGGCGCTCCACCGGGCGATCGCGGAGCTGGACGAGGAAAGGCGGATTGTGGTGGTGCTGAGGGATCTCCACGGGCTGGCCTACGAAGAGATTGCTGCGGCCCTGGAGCTTCCCCTGAACACGGTGCGGTCGCGCCTCCACCGCGCGCGGATGGAGCTGAAGGAGCGATTGGAGCGATTCTGGTCATGAACTGTCGCGAAGCCCGCGAGCTCTTCTCTACGAAGGCGGACGATCTTCTCACCGCGGAGCAGCGCGCGGCCCTGGACGGGCACCTCCAGGGCTGCGCCGACTGCCGGCACGAGTGGGAGCGCTTTCGTCAGACCGTCAGCCTGCTCCACTCCGTCGGGGAGGCCCGGGCTCCTGCGGGTTTCGCGAGGCGGGTAATGGAAGCGTCGAGACGGGAACCGTGGCATCGCCGCCTCCTCCGGGGTGTGTTCCTGCCGCTCCACGTGAGGCTCCCCCTGGAGGTCGCTGCCCTCGTTCTGGTTTCGACGCTGGCGATCTTCCTCTACCGCCAGACGCCAGAACTCCAGCGGGCGGTCGAGGCGCCGCAATCGGGCGTGGTGGCGTCGGCGCCGGACGCTCCCGCCAAGTCTGCCGAGGCTGAGCAGGTCCAGGGCTACGGGCAGACCGCAGCCGCACCGCCGGCGGCGCCGGCTCCCGCGGAGGAGCGTCAGGGCGTTCTCCAGGGGGCCAAGGAGCGCGACGAGTTCGCGAGGAAGCAGGAGGCCGCACCGGCGCCGGCCGAGCCGCCAGCCGTCGGCGGCCGTCTGGACGCTGCCCGCGAGGTCCAGGCTCCTCGTGGTCAAGACGTACAGGCCCCGCGCGCGAAGGACGTTCAGAAGTCCGTTGCCGGCAAGCCCGAGCTGAAGGCAGCGGCCCGTGCTCAGGGCCCCTTCCACCTGATGGGGCTGCTGCGGCCGAAGAGCCCGGCGACCCTGGACACCCAGCTCAACGATCTCGTCAAGCAGGCGGGAGGCATCCTGGTCCGCGACGCCGACCGGGTGGGGCCGGGAAGCATAGTCGAGGTGGTCATCCCGCGGGACGCCTACCCGCGGCTCGAGGAAGGCCTCCGCCAGATCGGCGACTTCACCATCGAGACCCGCGCCAAGACCTTCCCCGACCAAGTCCGCATCGGCTTGCGTATCTCCCCGTAAGGGATTGTCGCTCCGCCCCCTCACCCGCCCCCTCACCCTTCCCTCTCCCCCTGAGGGGGCGAGGGTTCGAGAGCCTCAGGAACTTTCGCTCCTCTGCCCTGTCTAACCGGGCAGACCGATCCATTTCACAAGGAGGAGCGAACGATGCGAAGCCTGTTGATCTTCCTCACTTTGATCGTGAGTCTTGCCGTCGGCGGGGCGGCCTGGTCGCGGCCCGACCCCGGCGGCCAGGCCGTCACCGCCCAGGACCAGCGCGATCTGGCCCTGACGATCTACAACGGCAACCTGGGCCTCGTGAAGGACATCCGCGAGGTCCGCCTGGGCAGCGGCAGCGGCCGCGTCCAGTTCATGGATGTTGCCGCGCTGATCGACCCGACCAGCGTCCACCTCAAGTCGCTGACCGATCCCAAGGGACTGAAGATCCTCGAGCAGAACTACGAGTACGACCTCCTCTCGAGCCAGAAGCTCATGGAGAAGTACGTGGGGCGGAAGGTGCGCCTCTACCAGGGGAACGGCTCCTATCTGGAGGCGACGCTCCTCAGCACCAACGGCCCCGTCTACGACATCAACGGCCAGATCTACATGGGCCATCACGGAAACATCGTCCTTCCCTCGCTCCCTGAGAATCTGGTGTCCAAGCCGACGCTCGTCTGGCTGCTGCGGAATCAGACGACGGCACCCCAGAGGATCGAGGCGTCGTATCTGACCAGCGGGATGACCTGGAAGGCCGACTACGTGATGGTGCTGAACGCCGCGGATGACCGGGCTGATCTCTCGGGGTGGGTGACGCTCGACAACAAGAGCGGCGCCACCTACAAGGACGCCGCGCTGAAGCTCGTGGCCGGGGACGTCCACCGAGCGGCCGACCGTGACCGACTCGGGCGCGTGCTGGAGGGGGCCGCCAAGGCGCAAGACGTGCCGGCGTCCCGGGCCTTCGCCTCCGAGGGGTTCTTCGAGTACCACCTCTACACTCTGGACGGGCGCACCACGGTCAAGGACAACCAGACCAAGCAGCTCTCGCTCATGGCGGCCGACGGCGTGCCCGTTGCCAAGCAGCTCATCTACTATGGGGCCCGGGACTACTACCGGACCTCCTACGGCCAGCCGATCTCGAACCAGAAGGTGAGCGTGTTCCTGGAGATCGCCAACAGCCAGGCCAATAACCTGGGCCTGCCCCTCCCGAAGGGGAAGGTGCGCGTCTACAAGGCGGACAAGTCCGGGAGCCAGCAGTTCATCGGCGAGGACTGGATCGACCACACCCCCAAGGACGAGCGCGTGAAGATCAAGATGGGGGAGGCCTTCGACGTGGTTGGCGAGCGAATCCAGAAGGACTGGAAGAAGATCGGTTGGGGGCTCTATGAGGTCGAGTGGGAGATTTCGCTCAGGAACCACAAGAAGGAAGATGTCACGGTGACCGTCTTCGAGCCGATGCCTGGGGACTGGGAGGTGCTGCGCGAAACCCACCGGCACGAGAAAGTGGAGGCCCACACCCTCCGCTACCAGATCCCCGTGCCCAAGGAAGGCGCGACGAAGCTCACGTACCGTGTCCGCGTCCGCTTCTAGCGAATGCGGCCCCCTCACCTTAATCCTCTCCCCCACTGGGGGAGAGGGGACTTTCGAACCCTCGCCCCCTCAGGGGGAGAGGGCAGGGTGAGGGGGTTCTAGGGGCCGGAGTACTCGACGATCGAGTAGAAGGCGTTCTTGCCGGCGTGGTTGAAGTTGAGGTGGGGCGTGAGGATGTTCATGACGGTGGTCTTGCAGACCTCCGCCCATTTCCAGATGAAGCCATTGGCGAGCTGGATCTTGACGTCCTGCTCCTTGCCATCGATGGGGCCCAGGAAGGGCGCGAGCGACGCCTCGAGGACGCCCGGCACCCTGAACCAGCTCTTGCGCCCGTCGATCTTCTTCTCAATCTTCGCGAACTGGGGGTCGAGGACGTACTTGAACGTGGAGGCGAAGAGGGCGAACGGCCCGCTGCCCTTGGCCTGCCCACTCCAGATCGCGAGGATCGCCTCGCGCTGCTTCGGGTTCGCCCGCTCGTCGATGTAGAGCTGCACCGTGCCGTTCCCCTCGTGGATCGCCTTCGGCCAGTACGCTGCGTTGATCACGTCCAAACCGTCGAGAGGCACGTCCGCGTAGTGGCCCTTGCGGATCGAGTTCAGGACGAGGGCCTGGCAGGAGCCGTAGGTGGGGAACCCGTTGAAGTTGCATGGGCAGCCGTGATCGCAGTTGCAGCTCTCGACATAATCGGCGGTGAAGGACCAAGTCGGCGTCGTCATGAACGTCTCCCGAAGGGTGTGGTGTGAGCCCTTATCTTAGCACAACTGCCCTAATCGCTTGACTCAAATGGATTACCGGGGTAGGTTTCGGGGGGGTGAAGGACGGCTTGGATTGTGCTCAGTGTCGCTTCCAGAACGAAGCCGACGCGGCCTTCTGCACCCGGTGCGGGGCCCGCCTCGAGTCGCCCTGTCCGAATTGCCAGGCGCCCAACGCGCCCGACGCCCGCTTCTGCAAGCGTTGCGGCCAGGCGCTCGGTGGTCCACCGGCCTCGTCTCAGGGAGCATCCGCCGGCTTTGCCTCTCCCCAGGCCTACACCCCCAGGCATCTCGCCGAGAAGATCCTGACCTCGAAGAGCGCGCTCGAAGGCGAGCGCAAGCAGGTGACCGTTCTCTTCGCCGATGTCTCCGGATTCACGTCGCTTTCAGAGCGGCTGGACCCTGAAGATGTCCACGGACTCATGACCCAGGCGTTCGAGTTGATGCTGGCCGAAGTCCACCGCTACGAGGGGACGGTAAACCAGTTCCTGGGCGACGGGATCATGGCCCTGTTCGGCGCCCCCATCGCCCACGAAGACCACGCGCAGCGAGCGGTGCATGCAGCCCTCGGGATTCGGAAGGCCCTGGAGGGGCACCGGGAGGAGATCCAGCGGATTCGGGGAATCAGTTTTCGCGTTCGTCAAGGCCTGAACACCGGTCTCGTGGTCGTCGGGAGTATCGGAAGCGATCTCAGGATGGACTACACTGCGGTGGGTGACACGACGAACGTGGCGGCGCGGCTTCAGCAGACTACCGAGCCCGGGCGCATCGTGATCTCGGAGGCGACGTACCGGCTGGCGGCGGGCTATTTCTACACCCGGCTCCTCGGGGAGTTGTCCCTCAAGGGGAAGGCCGAGCCGGTCAAGGCGTGGGAGGTGATCTCGGCGCGGGAAGCGCGAACCCGCCTGGAGGTGGAGGCTGAGCGGGGGTTGAGTCCCTTCGTGGGACGGGAACGGGAGCTCCAGCTCCTCCTCGAATGTTTTGAGAAGGTGAAGGCGGGCCATGGTCAGGTTGTCTTCCTCGTCGGCGAGCCCGGGATCGGCAAGTCCCGTCTCCTTTATGAGCTTCGAAGGCGGCTCGGCGAGGAGGCGACCTGGGTCGAAGGGCGGTGCATGTCCCTCGGCCGTGACATGGGCTTCCATCCGCTGATCGATCTCCTGAAGCGGAACTTTAGGATCGAGGAGAGCGATCCCGAAGCGACCATCGCAAAGAAGGTCGATCGCGGTGTCCTGCTTCTGGGCGAGGACCTGCGACCGACCCTCCCCTACCTGCGCTACCTGCTGTCCGTGGATCCCGGCGATCGGGCCGTTGCCGCCATGGATCCGCGAGCGCGCCGGGGCGAGATTTTCGACGCCGTGCGGAAGCTCACGATTCGCGGCTCCCAGGTTCGCCCGCATGTCGTCGTCCTCGAGGACGTTCACTGGATGGACAAGGCCACGGAGGAGTACCTGCGCTTCTTCGCCGATAGCGTCCCCACGAGCCGGCTCCTCCTCATCCTGACGTACCGCACGGGCTACGCCCATCCGCTCGGCGAGCGGACCTACCACACCCGCATCGCTCTGGACGTCTTGCCCACGGACGCCAGCGTTGAGATGGTGCGGGGGGCGCTCGGCACCCAGAGCCTCCCGGAGGATCTCCGGGCCCTCATCCTGAGGAAGGCGGAAGGCCATCCCTTTTTCATCGAGGAGGTCGTGAAGTCGCTTCGCGAAGTGGGCGCTATCCGGCAACAGGGGGACGGCTACGTCCTCGCCAAGCGACTTGAGGAGGTGGTCGTCCCGGACACTATCCAGGATGTGATTATGGCGCGCATCGACCGGCTGGAGGAGGCTCCCAAGCGGACGCTCCAGCTCGCGTCGGTCATTGGCCGGGAGTTCACCCGCCGCCTCCTCGACCGCATCGCCGAGATCCGCGAGCGCACCGAGGAGTGT
>LDXP01000033.1 GCA_001443385.1 Candidatus Rokubacteria bacterium CSP1-6 | reverse complement strand
GATGACCCTGTGAAGCTGGTGGATCGGCTGATCGAGTACTACCGGACGAAACACTTCCGGAGGCCCTCCTGTTTCTGCGACGCGCGGGCGGAGGGGTAGCCATGGCGACGATCGAGTTCCTCGGGGGCGTGGGGACGGTGACCGGATCGAAGTTCCTGGTGGAGGCTGGGGGCCGGCGGCTCCTGGTGGACTGCGGGCTCTACCAGGGGCTCAAGGAGCTGAGGCTCCGCAACTGGGACCGCCTGCCGGTGGATCCGGCGTCTATCGACTGGGTGGTGCTGACTCACGCGCACATCGACCACACCGGCTATCTGCCGCGGCTCTTGAAGGACGGGTTCAAGGGGCGAGTCTATGCGAGCCGGGCGACGGCGGACCTCCTGAAGGTCCTGCTTCCGGACTCGGGTCACCTCCAGGAGGAGGAGGCCGCCTACCACAACAAGCGGGGGACCTCGAAGCACAAGCCGGCGCTGCCGCTGTACACGGCGGAGGAGGGGCTTGAGGCGGCGGAACGCGTGGCGGGAGTCGGATATCGGGAACCGGTGGAGCTCGGGTCGGGGATCCGGGTGACATTCAAGCGGGCCGGGCATATCCTCGGGTCGGCCATCGTCACGGTGGAGGTCGGCGACGGACGGGCGCCGCGACGCCTGGTCTTCTCCGGGGACCTCGGGCGGTACGGCGCGCCGATCCTGCCTGACCCGATGCCGATCGAGGAGGCCGACGACATCGTGGTGGAGTCCACCTATGGCGACCGGCGCCATGACCCGGAGCCGATCCAGGCCCAGCTGGAGCGGGTCGTTGGTGAGGCGGTCAAGCGGGACGGAGCCCTCATCGTCCCGGCCTTCGCCCTCGGCCGCACGCAAGAGCTGATGTACCATCTGAGCGGCCTGGAGAAGGCCGGGCGCCTCCCGCGGCTCCCCGCGTACGTGGACAGCCCCATGGCGATTGAGGCGACGGAGATCTACTGCGCCCACCCGGAGGACTTCGAGGGGGACATGCGGACCATGACCATGACGCGGAACTGCCCTCTCCACTGCGGGGACTTCCGGCTGGCTCGCAGTCCGGCCGAGTCTCGCGCGATCAACGAGGTCAAGGGGCCGGTCCTCATCATCTCGGCCAGCGGGATGGTCACCGGAGGGCGCGTGCTCCACCACCTGCGGCAGCGCCTCCCCGATCCACGCACGACGGTGCTGCTGGTCGGCTACCAGGCCATCGGCACCCGCGGGCGAAGGCTCCAGGAGGGGGCGAAGTCCGTGCGGATCTTCGGGGAGAACGTCCCGGTGCGGGCCCACGTCGAGACGGTTCACGGCCTCTCCGCCCACGCCGACGCGGACGGGCTCATGCGCTGGCTGCGCACGGCGGCCCGGCGACCCAAGCGCGTGTTCATGGTGCACGGCGACTCGGGGCCGGCGGAAGCGCTCGCCGGGAGGATCCGGGGAGAGCTCGGGTGGGAGGTCGTCGTGCCCGGCTACCGGGATCGCGTGACGATTGACTGAGGGAGGACAGCCAATGGAGTCCACGCAGACCGCGAGAAGCGCTCCTTCGGCAACCACGGGCGTTCGGGCCGGCGTGGCCGGGGCTCGACGGGTGGAGCTGCCGGTGTCCGGCCTCACGTGCCACAACTGCGTCCAAGCGGTGGAGCGCGCGCTCCGGGCGGTGCCGGGGGTGAGGACGGCAACCGTCAACCTCGCGGGGGGCCGGGCCGCCGTGGAGTACGATCCGGAAAAGACGGGTCTTCCGGCGCTCCGCGAGGCCGTCAAAGCCGCCGGCTATCGGGTTTGGACGGCCACGACGCGGTTCGCCATTCGCGGCATTACCTGCGCATCGTGCGTCACCAAGATCGAGAAGGCATTGCTCGGAACTCCCGGCGTGTTGAAGGCCAGCGTGAGTGTGGGGACGGAGGAAGCCGACGTGGAGTACCTCCCCAGCGTCGCCGATTTCGGAGCGGTCAAAGCCGCGGTGGGCTCGGCCGGATACGAGATGGCGGAGAGCCCCCCGCCGGCGAGCCCCGAGGCGGCGGATCGCGAGGCCGAGGCCCGCGAGGCGGAGTACCGGAGCCTCATGCGGAAGTGGTGGTTTGGGGCGGCGGTGGGGGTCTTCACGATGATCATGAGTTACCCGTGGCTCTTCCCCGTCCTCCGGGACTGGTTTCCACGGGAGAGCCAGCGCCTCTGGTACGTGTGGGCCGGCATGGGGGTCGGCTCGCTCGCCGTGATCTTGTTCAGCGGGAACCACTTCTTCATGGGCGCCTGGCAGGGGCTCAGGCATCGGTCGGCGAACATGCACACGCTGATCGCCCTCGGCACGGGGGTCGCGTGGGTCTACTCGACCATCGCGCTCCTGTTTCCGCAGATCTTTCCCTCGCGGGAATTCGCCGACGTGTACTACGACGTGACCGTGGTCGTGATCGCCCTCGTGGACCTGGGGCTCGCGATGGAGCTCCGGGCCAAGGGCCGGACCTCGGAGGCCATCAAGAAGCTGATCGGACTGCAGGCCAAGACCGCCCGGGTGCTAAGGGACGGGAAGGAAGTCGATATTCCGGTCGAGGAAGTGCTCGTCGGGGACACCGTCGTCGTCCGCCCCGGCGAGAAGATCCCCGTGGATGGCGAGATCGTCGACGGTTCCTCGGCGGTGGACGAGTCCATGGTGACGGGCGAATCGCTCCCCGTGGAAAAGGGGGTCGGCGATGAGGTGATTGGCGCCACGATCAACAAGACCGGGGCGTTCAAGTTCCGGGCCACGAAGGTCGGCAAAGACACCGCCCTCGCCAGCATCATCCGGATGGTCCAGGACGCCCAGGGGTCGAAGGTCCCCGTCCAGCGGATCGTGGACGTCGTCTCCGGCTACTTCACCCCCTCGGTGGCGATCCTCGCGATCCTGGGGTTCATGGTCTGGTACACGTTCGGGCCCCCGCCCGCGGTCGTCTTCGCTCTGATCGTCGCGGTGACGACGCTGATCATCGCCTGCCCCTGCGCCCTCGGGATGGCCACGCCGATGTCGCTGACGACCGGCGTCGGGCTCGGCGCCCTCAACGGGATCCTGATCCGGGGGGGCGAGGCCCTTCAGACGGCCCAGAACCTCCAGACGATCATCCTCGACAAGACCGGGACCATCACCCATGGCAAGCCCGTCCTCACTGACGTGGTCGCCAGCGGCGGGTTCGACGAGGAGACCCTGCTGCGCCTGGCCGGTGGGGTCGAGAAGTCCTCCGAGCATCCGCTGGCGGCCGCCATCGTGGAGGGCGCCAAGGGCCGCGGCCTCGCCCTCCCGGATGCGGAGGGCTTCAACGCGATCCCCGGCCACGGGATCGAGGCGCGCGTCGAGGGCCGCGCGCTGCTCCTGGGCAATCTCAAGTTCATGCGCGACCGGAAGATTCCCCTCGACGGCCTCGACGCCAGGGCCCTCGAGCTCGCCGATGGCGGGAAGACTCCGATGTTCGTGGCGATCGATGGCAAGCCGGCCGGGATCGTCGCCGTCGCCGACACGGTGAAGGAGGACTCGAAGGGGGCCATCCAGGCCCTGAAGGGGATGGGGATCGAGGTCGTCATGATCACCGGCGACAACGAGCGGACCGCGCGGGCCATCGCCCGCCAGGTGGGGATCGAGCGCGTCCTCGCGGAGGTGCTCCCCCAGGACAAGGCCTTCAACGTCCAGAAGCTCCAGCTCGAGGGGAAGCAGGTCGCCATGGTCGGGGACGGAATCAACGACGCCCCCGCGCTCGCCCAGGCGGACGTGGGATTCGCCATCGGCACGGGCACGGACGTGGCCATCGCCGCCTCCGACATCACGCTGATCAAGGGGAGCCTCCGGGGCGTCGTCCTGGCGATCCAGGTGAGCCGCGCCACCATGCGGAACGTCTACCAGAACCTCGTCGGGGCCTTCATCTACAACGTGCTCGGCCTGCCCATCGCCCTCGGGGTGCTCTATCCGTTCTTCGGCATCCTGCTTTCCCCGCTGCTGGCGGCGATTGCCATGTCCTTCAGCTCCGTGACCGTGATCACGAACGCCAACCGGCTCAAGCGGTGGAAGCCGCGCGCCGCGTGAGGGGGACCGGCCCATGACCTGGGACAAGATCGTGGTGGACGTGGTGGGCCTCGGGCTGATCGGCTTCATCGTCTGGTTCTTCTGGCTCGTGAAAGCGAAAGGCGTGAAGGCGGCGCTCACGAGCGGCGGCTACCAGGAGCAGATGGTCCTGGTGAAGGGGGGCTACACCCCCGACGTGATCGTAGTGGAGGCCGGCAAGCCCGTCCGGCTGAACTTCGTCCGCCAGGAATCAGCCTCGTGCTCTGAGATGGTTGTGTTTCCCGGCTTTGGGAAGTCTGCGAGCCTTCCGGAGGGGGAGACCGTCCCCGTGGAGTTCCTCCCGAAGGAGCCCGGCGAGTACGAGTTCGCCTGCCAGATGGGGATGTTCCGTGGCAAGGTCATCGTGGAGTGAGGTGGGGTAACAGATTCTCTACAATTGTGGCGAAAATGCCCCAGTGAAAGTCACCCATCCGCTTTGGGGCAGTCGGGTCTGGCGAACGAAACACAAGGAATTCATTAGGTTGAGTCGCGCTGGGGGTCGCGCGGAGGCTGGCAGTCCTTTTGCAGAAATGCGGTCAACACTCGCCATGAGACGCGAACCGTGGACGAAGGGTTGGGGAGCAAAGGGGGCCGTGATCGCGGCGGTGCTCCTGACCATGATGGTTGGCTGCTGTATGGTTGGCTTTTGCACCTTCTCCCACGTTTCTGACGGATTTGACGGCCACGGCGTGTCTTTGGATCTCTGCGCCGCGATGCTGGTAGCCTCAGTGACCCTTGCGCTTCTCGCCGGGCCCCTCGTGAATAGCTGGTTGCTCGTCGATCCTGCTCGCTTCGTTTACGTGGTATCGCTCCACCGCCCCGATCCCCCGCCGAAGTCTCTCTCGCACTTCTAATCGTTCCGCGTCCGGCTTCACGCTGTTAAAGACGTGGAAGGGTAGACCCTACCCTACTCCCGCGAGACCTATGGTGAGCAGCTGCGCTCGCAGCACACTGCCCGAGAGGAGAGAGGATGCGAGAAGACATTCGGGGAGGGGCGAAGGTGGATCCCACAAACCTGTCCGCGCGGGGCCGCGGCAACATCAGCCGCTGGTCCATCGAGCACCCGTACGTCGTCATCGCCTTCTACCTGGGCGTGGCGCTGCTCTCTGCGCTCGTGATCTTCTTCCAGATGCCGCGCCGCATGATGCCGTACGTCGAGAGCCCCATGGTCGGCATCGTCTCCATGATGCCGGGCCTCTCGGCCGAGGAGATGGAGATCTACTTTTCCAAGCCTATCGAGGAGCGGATGGTGGACCTGAAAGATGTCCACTTCATCCGCTCCACCTCCCAGGAAGGCTTCTCCATCGTCACCGTCGAGTTCTGGTACGGCGCCGACATGAAGAAGGCCCTTTTCGACGTCCAGTCGCTGATGAACGTCGTCCAGGCCGACCTCCCCATGACCGGGGCCAACCTCAAGCCTTCCTGGGTCCTCGCCATTGACCCGCTGAACACCCCCGTGCTGTCTCTCGCGGTGACAGGCGAAGGCTACGACCAGGTGCAACTCCGGACCCTCGTCGAGAACGAGATCGTGAACCGGCTGAAGGTCGTCAAGGACGTGTACTCCGTGGTGCCGTTCGGCGGCCAGAAGCTCCAGATGCAGGTCGTGGTGGATCGGGAACGCCTGGCCGCCTACAAGATGACCCTGCTGGATCTCAAGGGCATGCTCGACATGCAGAACCAGTCCCGGCCGGCGGGCACCCTCACCTATCAGGATCGCGAGATCCTGGTCCGCAGCGACTTCCGCGCCCGGACCCCGGAAGAGGTGGCCACGTATCCGATCGCCGGCATGGACGGCAGGGTGGTGTACCTTCGCGACGTGGCGGAGGTGATGAACGCCCCACGCGAGCAGCGGAGCCTCTACCGCTTCAACGGCAAGGAGGCGGTGGAGGTCTCGATCATTCAGCAGCCGGATGCCAGCTCGGTGCGCGTGATGGCGGGAGTCCAGGAGAGGCTCAAGGAGATCCAGCAGGACTTCCCGCGGTTGAAGTTCGAGGTGGCCTATGACCGCTCCACCTTCGTCGGCTTCCTCATGGAGAACATGGTGGAGGAGCTGGTGATCGCCGTGCTCCTCACCGGTCTGGCCGTGCTGTTCTTCCTGGGGAACTGGCGCGGCACCTTGATCTCCATGATCAGCATCCCGATCTCACTCGGTGTGGCGCTCCTCGTCATGGTGCCTTTTGGCATGACGCTCAATAGCTCGACCCTCATTGGACTTCTGCTGTCCGTGGGGCGGCTCGTGGACGACTCGATCATCAACATCCACTCCATCGGGCGCCACCTCCGCATGGGCAAGTCCCCCAAGGACGCCGCCGTGGACGGCATCACCGAGGTCATGCTGGCAGTGCTGGCCATCACCTTCATGCTCTGCGTGGCCCTCCTGCCGCTGGCCTTCGCCGGCGGCATCGTCCAGTACATGTTCGAGGGGATCGTCTGGCCCATCATCTGCGGACTCCTCGCCTCGGCGCTGGTCTCCTTCACCTTGACGCCACTCCTCGCCGCTAACCTCTTCCCCCCTTACCGCGAGGGTGAGGAGGAACGGCGGTCGCGCTTCCAGCGCTGGGTGCTGGATCCCTCCCAGCGCTTCCTCGATCGGCTCGAGGCCCGGTACCGGGCGGCCCTAGCCTGGTCGATCCAGAACCGGTTCATCGTGGTGGCGGGGGCTGTCGCAACCATCCTCGTCGGCGTCGCGCTCTACCCCCGGATCGGCAGCGAGATGATGCCGCTGGCCGACGTGTCCCAGGCCTTCGCGCTCCTGGAAGCGACGCCGGGGACGTCCTTCGCCCGGACCTCGGAGATCGCCGCCCAGGTTGAGCAGATCCTTCTGAAGCAGCCGGAGGTCGTCAAGGTTTCGTCCGAGGTGGGGTTTGAGCCGGGCGGCACTTATTTCACCGGCTACAGCATGGGGGCCGTGAACGCCGCCAGCCTGATGATCACCCTCGTGGATTCGTCGAAGCGCAGGCGGGACATCTGGCAGGTGATCGACGGCGTCCAGGCCGAGGCCCTCCGGACCATCCCGGGGATCCGCCGTCTGGCCATCAAGGAGATGGGGGCCGACGTGATGGCGTCGAGCGCGGCCCCGGTCCAGGTCATCCTCTACGGGCCTGATCTCGAAAAGCTCTCGGAGATGGGAGAGCAGGCGAGGAAGCTCGCGGAGGGGATCCCGGGCTTCTACCAGGTGACGACCTCGTGGGCGTATACCCTTCCCCAGCTCCACGTGGTGGTGGACCGCGCCCGCGCCCAGGAGATCGGTCTCACGGTGGAGGATGTGGCGGATCAAGCCTACTACGCCCTCAAGGGCGGCCTGACGAACGAGTTCTACCGCCTGGACAACAAGCGGCAGTTCACGATCCTGCTCCGCTACCGGGGCGACCAGCGGCGCGACCAGACGGATCTGGAGCAGGTCAAGATCGTGGGGAAAAAGGGCGAGGTGGTCCCGCTCCGTTCGGTCGCCCGCGTCGAGGAGCGCAGCGGCCCGACCCTCATCGAGCACGACAACTTCCGGCGGGTCATCTCGGTCCTGGGTTTCTACCGCAAGGGCGGGCCGCCGAGCATGGACCTCTCCATGGCTCTCCTGATAGCGGCCCACGAGAAGCTCGACTTCCCCCCCGGCTACGGGATCGAGTTGCGCGGGGACATGACCCAGCTGGAGGAATCCTTCGGACGCCTCCTCCGGGGGCTCTACCTGGCCGTGATCTTCATGTTCCTGCTGCTGGTGGCGCAGTTCCGGAGCCTCGTCGAGCCCTTCAACATGGTCTTCTCGCTCTCGCTCATCTCGACTGGCGTCCTGGGGGGGCTCCTCCTGGCCAGCCAGACGTTCTCCACCGTCTCGATCCTCGCCATCGTCATCCTGACCGGGATGATGATGACCGTGGCCGTGTTGCTGGTGGACCTCGTCCTGCGCCTGCGCGCCCAGGGGATGCCGCGCGACGAGGCCATCCTCACGGCGGGGCCCATCCGGCTCCGCCCCATCCTGATGACGTCGCTGATCACCATCGTGGTTCTGATCCCCGTGGCCTTCTTCCCGCGTACGGGTATTGACGCCTACGCGCCGCTGGCGACGGTTGTCATCGGGGGGCTCACGATCGGGACCCTCCTCGCCCTCTTCGTGGTGCCGGTGGTGCATACCTATACCGATGATCTGGCGAATCTGCTTCGGTCGGTGCTGGGTCGCGTGCTAAAGAGGAGGGAGGGGACGGCGCCATGAGCCCGGGTCTCCGTTACCTCTCCACCACGGTGGCCCTGCTGGCGGTCGGACTCGGCTACGCGCTGATCCAGGGGAGAGGGGAACGCCCGACTCCTCGTCCCGCGGCTCAGTCCGAGGCGGTTGCGCGGCCCGTGCCTCCGCCCGCTGCACCGCCCACAGCCGGAGAGATTCTCGAGCGTCGGGCTTCCTTTTCCCTCGCGGCGGACCAGGTGTCCCGCCTGGAAGCACTCGACGCAGAATGGAAGAGAGAGGCGGCCGAGATCGAGCCCGCGCTCGCCGCGGCCGAGCAGGCACTCTCCCGCTTCATGAAGGAGGCGCAGTCAGCCGGCGGCACGAGCGTCCAGGAGATCCAGCGCCGGTCGGCCGAGTTCAGGGAGCTGAGCGCCGCCCTCAGAGAGCGGCGCCGGCTCCACAGCGAAGCGGCGGCCCATGTGCTCACGGAGTCCCAGCGCCGCCAGCTGGCGGCGGCGACATCAACCGGTACCCCCGGAGGTGGTCGATGATTCTCAAAAAGCTCCGAAGCTTCTTTCCGCGTGTTGAAGCGTCCGGCGATGGGGATCAGGGGAGCGAGCGGCCGACGCTCGAGGCGGGCCCTGCCGCCTTGGCCTCGCAGACCGGCAGGCGCTCCACGAGCCTCGTGCTGAAGGTCGGCGTGCTCGTGGTCGTGGCCGCCGCGGCGGGGTGGGCGTATTACGCCAACGTGGGCATCGGACCTGCGATGGACAGGAACATGCGCGCCGCCGCCGGTAGCACCCCGTTCCCGGTGACGCTGGCGCCGGTCGAGCGGGGAGCCATTGCCGGGACGGTCGTCTATACCGGAAGCGTGGCGGCGTTCAACGAGGAGGATATCTTCCCGCGCGTGACCGGGCGGATCGTGGAGATACCCGTCTATCCTGGCGATGCGGTCCGCCCCGGCCAGGTGGTCGCGCGCCTCGACGACGTCGAGCTCTCCTCGCGGGTGCGCGAGGCCGAGGCGATGCTGGCGACCGCCCAGGCCAACCGGGCCCAGATGGAGGCCGACCTCGTCGCGGCGCAGCACGGCGTCGTTCAGATGGAGAAGGAGCTGACCATGGTGGAGGCCGAGACCACCTACCAGCGCGCCGTCATTGCGCGCACCGAGCGCCTGTTCAACGCCGGAGCGGTCTCGCGCCAGGAGTACGAGAGCGACCGCGCCATGGCGGCCTCCACCGACGCCAAGCTGGAGGCCGCCCGGGCCAAGCTGGAGCAGGCCCGCGCCATGCAGACCTCCGCGCTGAAGAAGCTGGACGCGGCGGGGTCCATGGGCGCCCAGGCCCAGGCCCAGCTGCGGACGGCGGAGGTGATCCGGGGGTACGTGACCATCGTGGCGCCGAGCGCGGGCTACGTCGTCAAGCGTCTGGTCGCGCCGGGCGTCCTGGTCCAGCCCGGGATGGCCATCTTGAAGACGGCGCAGATCGACAAGGTGCGCCTCCAGGCGAATGTCGGAGAGAAGGACCTGGCCTCGATCAAGGTCGGCTCACCGGTCACCGTGACCACGGTAGGCACCGGCCAGCCTCCCATCACCGCGCGTGTCACCTCGGTGTTCCCCTTCGTGGATGCGGGAGCGCGGACCGCCGTGGTCGAAGCGCTCGTGGAGAATACGGGGCGCCGGTTCCTACCCGGCCAGTACGTGATGATGGAGTTCGTCACCGGCGAGCGCGCCGAGGCGCTGAGCGTCCCCCGCGGGGCCGTCGCGCGGTTAGGCGGGAAATCCACCGTCTGGGTGGTCAAGGACGGCCGCGCTGAGCCGATCGAGGTAGCCACGGGGCTGGAGAATCCAGAGCGGATTGAGGTCATGAAGGGACTCGCCGGCGGTGAAGAAGTCATTGCCCGGGGCCACGAAGGACTCTACGCCGGAGCCCGGGTGAGCGACGTGTCAGGGGCGAAGCCCGCTCGGCAGGACGGCGCGGACCCACACAAAGGGATGCCGGGGATGAGCGAGCAGGGCGGAGCTGCGAAACCTGAAACGCCCGTGAAGCCGGCGGACCCGCACAAAGGGATGTAGGGGATGAGCGAGCACGGGAGAGCTGAAAAACCCGAGACACCCGTGAAGCCAAAGGAGGCGCCGCATGGGGGGCACTAGGCTCCGGCCTGTTCACTGTCGCGTGCGTGTCATGGTCCTCGTTGTTGGGGGACTACTGCTGCTGGGAGCAGGTGTGGAGGCTCAGCAGCTCCCGCGGATCGAAGGCCCCCTGACCCTCGAGCAGGCGGTGGACCTGGCCCGCCAGAAGAGCCTCCGCGTCAAGGCGGCTGTGGCGGATTCCCAGGCGATGGACTCGATGCGGCGGGAAGCCCTGGCGCCCTTCTGGCCTCAAGCCTCGGCAAACGGCTACTTCAACGACCAGCGCATGGCCCCGAACGTTTACTCGTCCGCCGGCAACACCATGGCGCGGAACTACCAGGTCTTCAACTCCGACCAGACCCGCGACGCGAATCTCACCGCCATGTACTCCCTTTTCTCCGGCGGGCGCGACTACTACGGGTACAAAGCCGCGGCGCGACGGGCCGAAGCCGGGCGCGAGATGCTGCGGAGCGCTGAGGTGGACGTGGCCATGCAGGCGCGGCTGGACTACATCGCGGCTCTTCGCGAAGCGGAGAATCTCCGCGTGACGGGCGACTTGCTCCGCGACATAGAGGAGCGCCTCCGGGTCGGCCGCCAGATGTTCGAGGCGGGGCGGATCCCGCGCTATTACCTCCTCCGCGACGAGGCCGAACGCGCCAACGTCGTCCAGATGGACGCCATGGCCCGGAGCCGCGCCGAGCAGGCGCTCGTGGCCCTCAAGACGACCCTGGGCGTCGATCTTGCGTCGCCGATCACGCTGGCGGACCGGCTCGAGTACACGCCGGTAACAGTATCCATTGAGGAGGGGATCCGCCAGGCGAGCGAGCGACAACCTGAAATCCAGGCGGCCATCAAGCAGCGGGAGGCGGCCGAAGCCGAGGTGCGCGCGGCCTACGGCAACTACTTTCCCCAGGTCTCCGTGGGCTACATGTACGACTGGGCCCTCATGCGGAACCGCGCGTGGGAGTCCCAGGCTGACAACATGCGCATGCGCACCGACAGCGCCGAGGGATACTCGGTGGGCGTGGTGGTGACGCTGCCGATCTTCGACGGCTTCATGCGGGAGAACGCGCTCAACACCGCCAAGGCGAAGCTCGACCGGGCGGCCCAGGCCGAGGGGCTCGTCCGTCAGCAGATCGCTAAGGAAGTCAACCAGGCCGCGCTGATGCTGACCGCGGCCGAGAAGGGCGTCGAGGCCAGCCGCAAGGGGCTCGAGCAGGCCGAGGAAGAGTTCCGCGTCGTGAAGGAGCGCTTCGAGAGCGGGCGGGGGATCCAGCTCGAGATCCTCGACGCCCAGGTGGCCGTGACCCGCGCCCGCTTCAACGCGGTGAACGCGCTGGCCGAGTACGGGAGTGCCCTGGCCATGTGGGTCAGGGGGACGGGCCGCGTCCGCTGACCCGGGCGGCGACGAATCAAGAGAGGAAACGGGAGCAGGACTTGGCGGCTCCGAGCGGACATTCGCGCGCGGGGGAATTCAATCGCCTCGCGCCGTTCTACGATGCGCTGGTCCGCTTTCTCGCCTTCCTTATCGGCGGCAGCGAGCGTCGCCTTCGGGAACAGGTCGTAGCACTCGTCGGTCTCCGGCCTGGTGATCACGTGTTGGATGTCGCGTGCGGCACCGGGACGATGGCGACGATGATGGCGCGATGTGTCGGCCCGGAGGGCCGAGTAGTCGGGATTGACTTTTCCCCTCGAATGCTGGAAATCGCCAGGCGGAAAGCGACGATGCCGCAACTTATCTTCCGGCAAGCCGAGGCAGAAGATATTCCCTATCCGGGAAAGCACTTCGGCACCGTAACGATTACTTACGGACTGCACGAGATGTCCCGTGCCGGTCGGCAGAAAACGCTGGACGAAATACATCGCGTGCTCAAGCCCGGTGGCCGGTTGGTCGCGGTGGACATCTACGAACCGCGGGGATGGTTCCGGCGAGCCATTTTTCGCCTCTGGATGCTGCTGGAAGGCGAGACGGCGAAGGACTTGCTGGCCAGCGACCTGTTGGCTGAGATCGAGGCGGCGGGTTTTGAGGATATTCATCAAGTGTTCGTTGTTCGCGACTTCATCCCAGTTACGTTGGCGACCAGGAACAAATCGTAGGGACGGGCTGTCAGGGACGCGGGGGGAGTCCGAAGGTTCGGTCCGGCGTTCGAGCGCCTTCGGGTCGAGGCGCCCTTAGAGTGACGAGCCGGGCGGTGCCGGGCGGTAATATAGGACCGTGCCCGAACAACTGGCCGCCGCGCCCTCGCCAGCCGGGCCCGTGCCCGTCGCGCTCGCCCGCCGCCTGCTGGGCGGGGTGCGGCTCGCCTACCTCCCCGTGCTCGTCACCTATTTCGCCTACGGCGCCAGCGCCATCACGGGCGTCGCCCTCGTGTTCTTCGAGAAGGACGCGCTCCGGCTGACGCCGGCCGAGGTCGCGGGCATCCTCTTCTGGGTCGGGCTCCCGTGGAGCATGAAGATGGTCGCCGGTGTCGCCTCCGACGTGTACCCGATCTTCGGCAGCCGCCGGGTGGCGTACCTCCTCGTGGGCGCGCTCTGCTCGCTGGCCGGCTACGCGGCGCTGGTCTCCGTCGTCGAGACGAAGGGCCCCTTTCTGCTGGCGATGCTTCTGGTGGCGGTGGGCTTCATGGTCCAGGACGTCGTCGCCGACGCGTTGAGCGTCGAGGTGGCGGAGACCGAGGAGGAGCTCGGCCAGGTCCAGGCGCTCGGGCGCATGGCGCTGCTCGTGGGGAGCATCAGCGTCGGCTACCTGGGGGGCTGGCTGGCAGGCCGGATCGGCGCCCGGGGCGTGTTCGCCGTCGCGATGGTCCTGCCGCTGCTCGTGGCGGTGGGCTCGGCCTTCGTCCGCCCGGGCGCGCGCCCGCGGCCGGCTCCGGCGGACGGCGGCCCGCTCGGAGGGGGCAGGGCGCGCCTCGTGATGGGGGTGGGCCTGAGCTATGCGGCGCTCGGGGTTCTGCTGGAAACCTTCCAGGCGCCGTTCGCCCAGGAGATCGTGCTGGTGGTCTCCGGCGTTCTGATCGGACTCTTGCTGAGCCGTGTCGGCGTCTCGCGGGCGGTTATCGTGGCCGCCTTCGTGATCTTCCTCTTCCGGGCGGTCCCCGGGGTGGGGCAGGGCTACAGCTTCTGGGCCATCGACCGGCTGGGGTTCGACCAGCAGTTCCTCGGGATCCTCGCCCAGGTCTCCTCCGTGCTGAGCCTGGCCGGGCTGCTCGTCTTCCGCAAGACGATCGTCAAGCGGCCGGTGAGCTTCACGCTCTTCTGGGTCGTCCTGGCGGGCTCGGTGCTCTACCTGCCGAGCATCGGGCTCTTCTACGGGGCCAACGAGTGGCTGGGGATCAGCCCGCGAACGTTCGCCCTGATCGACACGACGATCTCGGCGCCGCTCGGCCAGCTCACGATGGTGCCTATGCTGGTCCTCATCGCGAAGACGGCGCCGCCGGGAGCGGAGGCCACGATGTTCGCGATCATGGCGTCCCTCATGAACCTGGCCCTCTCCGCCAGCGAGCTCTTCACCCGCTACCTGAACACGGCCTTCGCCGTCACCCAGCAGGACTACTCGGACCTCGGCCGGCTGATGATCACGGTGGGCGCGATCGGGCTGCTGCCGCTCCTGGCGCTCCCGCTGCTGCGGCGCCACGAGCGGGGGGAGATCAACCGTGAGGAGTTCGAGGCCAAGCGCCGGGATCTCCAGCGGTAGGCGCGCGGGCGGATTTGGAGGCATACTAGGAAAAGAAGGCCATGACGACTCCGGAGCTCGGATTGACCGCGGAGGCCCTCGTCGCCCCCGGCAAGGGCATCCTCGCCGCCGACGAAAGCGCGCCCACCATCGAGAAGCGCTTCAGGGCCCTCGGCATCGAGAGCACTGAGGAGAAGCGGCGCGTCTACCGCCAGATGCTGTTCACCACGGCGGGCATCGAGGAGTTCATCAGCGGAGTGATCCTGTTCGACGAGACGATCCGGCAGAAGGCCGACGACGGCACGGCCTTCCCTGAGGTTCTCTCCCGGCAAGGAATCATTCCGGGCATCAAGGTGGACAAGGGCGCCAAGCCGCTTGCCGGCGCGCCGGGCGAGAAGGTCACCGAGGGCCTCGACGGGCTGCGCGAGCGCCTGGCGGAGTACAAGGGGCTCGGGGCCCGCTTCGCCAAGTGGCGCGCGGTGATCACGATCGGGGGCGGCATGCCGAGCGCGTACTGCCTCGACGCCAACGCCCACGCGCTCGCGCGATACGCGGCGCTCTGCCAGGAGGCCGGCCTCGTGCCGATCGTGGAGCCGGAGGTGCTGATGGACGGCGACCACACCATCGAGCGGTGCTTTGACGTCACGGAGGTTGTGCTCCAGAGCGTCTTCCGCGCGCTGCGCGACCAGCGCGTCACCCTGGAGCACCTGCTGCTGAAGCCGAACATGGTGCTTCCCGGCACGGACTGCCCCCGGCAGGCGAGCGTGGCCGAGGTGGCGGAGGCCACCGTGCGGTGCCTGCTGCGCGCCGTGCCCGCCGCCGTCCCCGGCGTCGTCTTCCTCTCCGGCGGGCAGGCGGAGGAGGATGCCACCGCCCATCTCAACGCGATGAACACCCTGACGGGTCCCCGCCCGTGGCAGCTCAGCTTCTCCTACGCCCGAGCCCTGCAGGGGCCGGCGATGAAGGCGTGGGGGGGCGAGGCGCGCAATATCGCCGCGGGCCAGAAGGCCTTCTACCACCGCGCCAGATGCAACGGCGCCGCCCGATACGCGCGTTACACACCCGAGCTCGAGCGCGGGCGTCCATGAAGACTCTGGCCATTCTCGTCGGCGGCGGGCCGTCTCCCGGCATCAACGCCGTGATCGCCGCCGCGACCATCGAGGCCCGGAACCACGGGCTCCGAGTCCTCGGCTGCCGGGACGGCTTCAAGTGGCTGATGGAGGGCGATGTCCAGCACGTCCGGGAGCTGGAGATCGCCGACGTCTCCCGCATCCACTTCGAGGGGGGCTCGATCCTCCGCACGTCGCGGTCCAACCCGGCCCGAACGCCGGAGGCTCTGCGCATGGTCGCGGAGACACTCAGCCGTCTCGGCGTGTCGTACCTTCTGACCATCGGCGGCGACGACACCGCCTTCGCCGCCTCGCGCGTGGCCCGGGCCATGGCCGGCGATCTGGCCGTCGTCCACGTGCCGAAGACGATCGACAACGACCTGCCGCTTCCCCCGGAGGTCCCGACGTTCGGGTACACGACCGCGGTCAACCTGGGGAAGGATCTCGTCCAGCACCTCATGGGGGACGCCGCCACGACGGGGAAATGGTTCTTCGTGACGGTGATGGGGCGCCATGCCGGGCACCTGGCGCTCGGAATCGCCGGCGCCGCCGCGGCGACCTTGGCCGTCATCGGCGAGGAATTTCCGGAGGATCGGATCCCCCTGGAGCGGCTGGCGGACATCCTGGAGGGGGCGATCATCAAGCGGCGGGCCCTCGGGCAGGACCACGGGGTGGCGCTCCTGGCCGAGGGCCTCCTGGAGAAGCTGGATCCGGCGACCGTGGGCCCGGTGGAGCACGACAGCTACGGCAACGTGCGCCTGTCGGAGCTGGAGCTGGCGCGGCTCCTCAAGGAACGCGTGACCGCGAGCCTCCGCACGCGCGGGATCGAGGTCTCCATCGTGGCCAAGGACGTGGGCTACGAGCTTCGCTGCGCCCCGCCCGGCGGGTTCGACATCCAGTACTGCCGCAGTCTCGGCTACTGGGCCATCCGCTTCCTCCTGGACGGCGGGAGCGAGGCCATGGTGACGATTCAAGGCGGCAAGCTGCTCCCGATGCGCTTCGCAGAGATCATCGACCCGACGACCGGGCGCGTGCGGGTGCGGTACGTGGACGTGACCTCGGAGATGTACCAGACGCTTTACGCCTACATGATCCGGCTCAAGCCCCAGGACCTGGCCGACCCGGGGCAGGTCCGCGCCCTCGCCAGGGCGGGGAACCTCACCGAGGCCGAGTTCGTGGAGCGGTTCAGTCCGCTCGTGCGATGAAGCGGACCTTTGGGGAGTCGGGCTCTTCGCGTGGGGCACTGAGTTCCCAAGAGCAAGTGGGGGCGCGAGCCGTAGGCGACGGTTGTGCCGGGTTCCGCAAATTCTGACGGGCGTCATACCGGGCTGATCCCCTTCGGGAGAGACTGGTGGGAAACGCATGCCAATCCTGGAGGGATCATGGGAAACGACACTCATCCGGCACCGGCCACCGCCATTCTCCGCCACGAGCACGAGGTGTTCCTGAGGGCGCTGGAGCTCCTGGAGCGGCTCGGCCAGGGTCTCGACGGGGGCAGGCCGGTGGACCGAGAGGCTCTGGCGTGGCTCATCGACTTCTTTCGCACCTTCGCCGATCGCTGCCACCACAGCAAGGAAGAGCAGCACCTCTTTCCGGCGCTGGAGCGGCACGGCGTTCCGCGGGAAGGCGGGCCGCTGGGCGTCATGCTCCACGAGCATGAGACGGGGCGGGGGTTGCTGCGGGTGATGGCGGAGGGGGCTGACCGGGAGGTCGCGGAGGCCATCCGAGCGTACGGATCTCTCCTCCGTGCCCACATCTACAAGGAGAACGAGATCCTCTTTCCCATCGCGGAGCAGGTCCTGGCCGAGGAGGAGCAGCGTGCGATCGTCCAGGCTTTCGATGCGCTCGAGCAGGCGGTGGTGGGTCCTGGCATCCACGAGCAGCTGCTGGCCAAGCTGGCCGAGCTCGAGGGCGTCGAGAAAGGAATGTAGACGATGGAGACCACGGTCCTGGACGTCCGGGCCATGCCGCCCCGCGAGCGGCACCCGAAGATCTTCGAGACCTTCGAGGGGCTCAAGCCAGGCGAGACGTTCACGCTGGTGAACGATCACGACCCCAAGCCGCTCTTCTACCAATTTTCCTTCGAGCGCGCCGGCGCGTTCACGTGGAAATACCTCGAAGAGGGACCCGAGGTCTGGCGGGTGGAGATCGGCAAGGCCAAATGACCGTCGCGCGGCTGCCCTTCATGGCCCTGGCGGGGCTCTCTCTCCTGGCGGCCCTGTGGGGCGGGCTGATCCGCCTGGGCTGGCCCCTTCCCCTCGTCCCGACGCTGCCCCCCAACCACGGCCCACTCCTGGTAACCGGCTTCCTCGGCACGCTCATCGGGCTGGAGCGCGCCGTTGCCCTCAAGCGCCGCTGGCCCTACGGGGCGCCGCTCCTGAGCGGGCTCGGCGGGCTCGCCCTCCTCGCCGGGCTCAACGTCCACCTGGGGCGTGGCCTGATGGCGGCGGGCGGCGCCTTCCTGATCGCGGTCTTCGTCCTACTCTGGCGCCAGCAGCCCGCCGTGTATCTGGCGACGATGGGGGTGGGGGCCGTGCTCTGGGTCGCCGGCACGGTCCTCTGGCACGGGGGCTTCGCGCTCTACCAGGTCGCGCCCTGGTGGATCGGTTTCCTCGTTCTCACCATCGCGGGAGAGCGGCTGGAGTTGTCCCGGCTGCTGCGCTTGTCCGCGTGGAGCCGCGCGGGGTTTCTCGGGGCCACTGGTGTGTTTCTGCTGGGCCTCGTGGCCGGCCTCGGCTCTCCCGCCGCGGGTGTTCGGCTGAGCGGTCTCGGGCTCCTCGCCATCGCCCTCTGGCTGCTCCGCCACGACATCGCCTGGCGCACGCTCGATCGGCCCGGCCGCCCGCGCTTCATGGCGATCTGCCTCTTATCGGGTCACCTCTGGCTGGGGATCGGAGGCGTCCTGTGGCTCCTCTTCGGGAACGTGTTCGCCGCCGGCCCCTACTACGACGCCATGCTCCACGCCATCTTCCTGGGGTTCGTCTTCTCGATGATCTTCGGCCACGCGCCGATCATCCTCCCCTCCGTGCTCGGCGTGGGGCTGCCGTTCCGGCGGGCGTTCTACTGCCACTGGGCGCTGCTTCACGCTTCGCTGGCCCTCCGCGTCGGCAGTGACCTCGCGCTGTGGCCCCCGGGGCAGCGGTGGGGCGGTCTCGGGAACGCGCTGGCGATCCTCCTCTTCCTGGCGAATACCGTCGGCGCTATCGTGGCGGGGGAGGGAGGGCGGCATGAGCCCGACTAAGGAGCAAATCCTCGAGGCGCTGAAGCAGGTCTACGACCCCGAAATCCCCGTGGACATCGTGAACCTGGGGCTTATCTGCGACGTTGCGGTCCAGGCGGGCGAGGTGCACGTCAGGATGACGATGACTTCTCCCGGCTGCCCCGTCGGCGACTTCCTCGCCAGGGAGGTGGAGCGGGCGATCATGAAGCTCCCCGGCGTGGAGACGGTCTCCGTAGAACTCGTCTGGAACCCGCCCTGGACCCCCGACCGGATGAGCGCCGACGCCAAGCAGCAGCTCCGCTGGTAGCTGGGGTCAGGCATGCGTATTTGCGTTGCGGGAATGCGATAACGCAATAACGCATGCCTGACCCCAGCCCTTACTTCCGGCGGCGGAGGTAGACGGCCCGGCCGGCCCAGATCACTCCCACGACGGCCAGCACCATCAGGGGGCCCGTGTAGAGCATGAAGGTGGTGCGGGCCGCGACCCGGTGCTCGGTCCTGAGCCGCTCGGCCTCGTCGCGGATGCGGCTCGCGTGCCCCGTCACCTCGGCATAGCCGTACCACCAGGCGTAATCCGGGCTCATGTGGAAGGCGCCCTTGTACGACTTGAGGTTGCCGAAGAAGAACATGTCGAAGTACTCGCGCTCGATGGGCTGGACGTCGTAGTAGAGGCCGGCGGGCCAGAAGGTTCCGCCCGGGACGTCCTCCACCGCGGTGTAGCGCGGCCCCGGCAAGATCCCTGCCGAGAGCGCCCGACGGCGGGGCTCGATGATCTTGTCCTTGTAGAGTCCCCGGAGCGTCTCGCGCGCCTCGACGACCAGCGCGTCGCCCATGAGCTTGTGGGCGTCGGCCGCCTCCAGGTAGTCCCGCGCCTTCACCTCCGAGTGGCAGGTCAGGCAGACCTTGATCATCTCGTTCCGCTTGGTGCGGTTCTCCGGGGTCTGGGTGATGTCCTCGAGCTGGCCCACCGCGGGCTGGATGCCCATCCCCCAGATGATCTTCTTCGTCATGTTGTGGCTGACGGACCGCTTGCCGTCCTTGCCGACATACACCATGTGGCAGTAGGCGCACGTGGGGGCGTTGTAGCTGGCCTCAGCCATGGACTTCGACCAATCCCACTTCGGGCCGTCCGTCAGGTAAATCGCTCCGTGCTTGGAGGTGGAGTAGGCCTCCCAGTTCGGGTGGTCCGGCCCCATGTGGCAGGTCATGCACGCCTCCGCGCGCCGCGCCTCCGCGGGGTCGAAGCGGTGGCGGGTGTGGCAGGCGATGCAGCCGTTCCGGTACTGGAGGCTCGAGAGATCTACGTACTGCTTCTTGGCGGGATCCCAATACGGCTCGTCGGTGGCGCCGGCCTGGGCATGGCAGGGGTCGCACCCCATCTCCATGACCTTCCGCGGCATCTGGGCGTAGTGGGGGACCTTGATGTTCCGGTCCCAGTTGCCGCCGATGTTCGCGGGGCCCGGGCCGTAGGAGTGGCCGAGGTCGGTCACGTGCTCCTTGTAGATCTCGGCGTGGCAGGCCGCGCAGATCTTCTCCGACACCCGCCCCTTCACGTGAGTGATCTCGGTGTGGTTGGTGCCGTGGCAGATGGCGCAGGAATTGGCCTCAGGGGTGGTCGGGGGGATCCGGGGATTCTGCCGCCCGGGCTTGAACATGGCTGAGGACTGATATTGCGCGACCAAGATCGGATTGGCCTTCCGGTGGCACTCCACGCAGGAGGCCGCGGTCTGCTCCCCCTTGGGGGGCTCGGTGAGCTTGTCGCGCTTGGCGGTGAGCGACTTCAGGTAGGCGTGGATCTTCTGGAGCTGGTCATCGGTCACGTTGGCCGCCGGGAACGGGGGCATCTGGCCCCGGGGGGTTCTTACCTGCTGGCGCAACTGATCAACGGACAACGGCGTATTCGCCAGGTCCGGTCCGGCCCCCCCATGGGCTCCCACCCCGTGGCAGCCGATGCACCCTTTGAGGATGAAAAGCCGCTCGCCTTCGTCGGCCCACGCCGGCGTCGAGAGCAGCAGCAAGACCACTCCGGCCAATAGCGCGGACATAGTATCCCCTCCGGGAACTAGGTCGTTTGGATCGGCCCTCACTCTCAACGAAACCGCGCTTCTTGTCAACGGGTCTGGCGCGTTCGGAAGGACCCCTTCCCTATGACCCAGGTCATACGTGGGGGCGCGTATCAGCCATACGCTTGTGGCGAAAAGCACAAGGCATCATCCATTTCAACGGGAGGGTGGCCAGGGCGCCTGACGGTGACCTCGGGGCGACGATGAGGCAGGGGATACCCAGGTGAGGAAACGGTGCCACAGGATCCGCTCATGCCTGCCTCCGAGCTCCACCGGGATTGGCTAGGAAAACCGGGCGGTTGGTCGGGCTCGCCGGTCGGCATAGCCTTTGCTGATGCGTTTGAACTAAGCACTGCGTCTGGCTTGCTTCTCAGGGAGGAGACAGAATGAACGCTCCCACCGTTCCCCTCTCGCGCCGCAGATTCCTCCAGATGGCCAGCCTGGCCGGGCTGGGAACGGTCCTGGCTCCCAGCGAGCTCCTTGCCCAGTACCGGTTCCTGGACCCCGTCAGGGTGGACAACCCCCTTGCCCAGTATCCCAACCGGGACTGGGAGCGGATGTACCGGGACATTTTCAGGCACGACCGAACCTTTTCGTTTCTTTGCGCTCCCAACGACACTCATAACTGCCTGCTCAAGGCCTTCGTGAAGAACAATGTCCTGGTCCGGATCGAGCCGACGTTCGGCTACGGCAAGGCCACCGACCTCGATGGGAACCGCGCTTCTCACCGGTGGGACCCGCGCTGCTGCCAGAAGGGCCTTGTGCTCGGCCGTCGCCAGTACGGCGACCGCCGGATCAAAGGCGCCTACGTGCGGAAGGGGTTCAAGGAGTGGGTGGAGGGCGGCTTCCCCCGGGACCCTCAGACGGGACGCGCTCCCGCGGAGTACATGCGGCGGGGCTGGGACAGCTACGTCAAGGTGCCGTGGGAGGAGGCCTACGCGCTGCACGCCAAGGCGCTGGTCAACGTCGCCCAGACGTATTCGGGCGAGCCGGGCCAGAAGTTCCTCCTGGCCCAGGGCTACGACCCGGTCATGGTGGAGCGGGCCGAAGGGGCGGGGACCCGCACCCTGAAGGTGCGCGGCGGGATGCCGTTCCTCGGGGCGCTGCGCCTCTGCGGCCTCTACCGGTTCGGTAACATGCTGGCGCTCCTCGACGCCAAGGTGCGGGGCGTGAGCGCCGAGGGGGCCAAGGGCGGGATCGGGTGGGACAACTACTCCTGGCACACGGACACTCCGCCGGGCCACCCCATGGTGTGCGGCGAGCAGACCAACGAGTTCGACCTCTTCGCGACCGAGTACGCCAGGCTGATTATCCCCTGGGGAATGAACTGGATCTCCACGAAGATGCCCGACAGCCACTGGCTGACCGAGGCCCGCATGAAGGGCGCCCACGTGGTGGTCGTGACCGTGGAGTACTCCTCCACGGCCAACAAGGGGGACGAGGTCATCGTGATCCGCCCCGGGACCGACCCGGCTTTCGCCCTCGGGCTGGCCCAGGTCATCATCAAGGAGCGGCTCTACGACGAGGCCTTCGTCAAGCAGTTCACCGACCTGCCGGTCCTGATCCGGATGGACACCCTGGCGCCGCTCAAGGCCTCGGAGGTCTTCCCGGGCTACGCCGACGCCGAGTTGAAGAACTTCACAAAGGTGGTGAAGCCCGGAGAGGCGATCCCGCCCGTTCCCCTCCAGGACGCCCAGCTGATCCCCGCCGCCCTGCGCGGCGAGTGGGGCGACGCCGTCGTCTGGGACGCCAAGACGCGGAAGCCGGTCGCCCTCCCGCGCGACGACGTGGGGGAGTGGCTGGGGAAGAGGGGGGTGGACCCGGTCCTCACCGGCACCTTCGAGGTGACGACCACGGACGGAAAGAAGGTCCAGGTTCGGACCGTCTTCGACCTGACCCGGGAGCTGCTCGACAAGAGCTACGACCCCGACACGGTCAGCAAGATCACCTGGGCCCCGAAGGAGGCGATCGTGGGGCTGGCCCGCCAGATCGCCGCCAACCGGGAGAAGACGCTGATCGCCGTGGGGATGGGGCCCAACCAGTTCTTCAACCAGTCGCTCAAGGACCGGGCCATCTTCCTCGTCCTGGCCCTGACGCGGAACCTTGGGTTCCCCGGCGGGAACATCGGCAGCTATGCGGGCAACTACCGCCTGTCGATGTTCAACGGGATGCCGCAGTACTTCAACGAGGACCCCTTCAACCCGCAGCTCGACTCCCAGGGGCCCGTCAAGACCAGGCTCTACCGGACGTTCGAGTCGCTCCACTTCCTCAACTACGGCGACCGCGTGTTGCGGGAGGGGACGAAGCTCTTCACGGGCAAGACCCACATCCCGACGCCCACCAAGGCCATGTGGCTGGCGAACACCAACTCGGCGGTCGGCAACATCAAGTGGCACTACGATTTCGTGTTCAACACGCTCGCCCGCGTCGAGTGCTTGGCCGTCAACGACTGGTGGTGGACCGGCTCGTGCGAGTACGCGGACATCGTCTACGGGGTGGACTCCTGGATGGAGTTCAAGGTCCCCGACATGACGGCCTCCTGCACCAACCCCTTCCTGACGGTCTTCCCGCGAACACCGCTCCGCCGGAGCTTCGACACCCGGGCCGACGTGGAGACGCTCCTCGGGGTCTCGCAGAAGCTGGCCGAGCTGACGGGGGACAAGCGCTTCGTGGATTACTGGAAGTTCGTGACCGAGGAGCACGTGGAGGTGTACCTCCAGCGGATCCTCGACGCCAGCCAGCCCACGCGCGGGTACCGGTTCGAGGAGCTCGAGGTCAAGGCCCGGGACGGCATCCCCGCGCTGATGATGATGCGCACCTATCCTCGGACCGGAAGCTGGGAGCAGATTCACGAGTCCAGACCCTGGTACACCAAGACCGGTCGGCTGGAGTTCTACCGGGGCGAGCCGGAGTTCCTGGAGGCTGGGGAGAACCTCGTCGTCTACCGCGAGCCCTCCGATTCTACGTTCTACGAGCCCAACGTCATCGTGGCCCGGCCGCACCCGGCCCTGCGCCCGAAGAGCCCCGAGGAGTACGGCTTCTCCCGGTCGAAGCTCGACTACAACGCCCGCCAGGGCCGCCACGTGATCGTTGCCCCCGCCGACCTGCTCAAGACCCGGCACCCCCTGTGGGGCCAGGGCTTCCGGTACGTCTTCCATACGCCCAAGTACCGGCACGGCTCCCACACGACGCCGGTGGACACCGACATCTTGGCCAACTTCTTCGGCCCCTTCGGCGACGTGTACCGGCGCGACAAGCGCTCACCGCACGTGGGAGAGATGTACGTGGACCTGAACCCGGAGGACGGCAAGGCCCTCGGGGTTCAGGACGGCGACTACGTCTGGATCGACGGCGACCCGGAGACCAACCCCTTCCGGGGCGCCGGCCGCGAGGGACGGGAGGCCGAGCTGCACGTGTCGCGGCTCCTCTGCCGGGCCCGCTACTACCCGGGAACGCCCCGCGGGATCATGCGCATGTGGTTCAACGGCTACCAGGCCTCGCCGGGCTCGGTGAAGGGGCACGAAACCCGCGCCGACAGCCTCGCCAAGAATCCGGAGACGAACTACCAGGCCATGTTCCGCTACGGCGGCCACCAGTCGGCCACGCGAGCGTGGCTCAACCCGACCCTCATGACCGACAGCCTCGTCCGCCGCAACCTGTTCGGCCAGACCATGGGCAAGGGGTACCACGTGGATGTTCACTCGGCGGTCGGCGCGCCGCGGGAGGCCTTCGTCAAGGTGGCCAAGGCCGAGGACGGGGGGATCGGCGGCAAGGGGCTCTGGCGGCCGGTCCAGCTGGGGCTCCGTCCGGCCAACGAGAGCGCCGCGATGAAGCGCTATCTCACCGGCGGGTTCGTGCTGATCCGGAAGGCGTGAGGAGACAGATCATGGCCAAGGTCTTCAACTGGCAGCTCGGCCGGGAGATGGATTACCCCTATGAGGGGACCCGGCCCCGGCGGCAGTTCGCGATGGTCTTCGACACCAATAAGTGCATCGCCTGCCAGACCTGCACCGTGGCGTGCAAGACCACGTGGACCCCGGGGCGGGGGCAGGAGTACATGTACTGGAACAACGTGGAGACCAAGCCCTACGGCTATTACCCGCTCGGATGGGACGTGAACATCCTGGAAAAGCTCGGCGTCCAGGACCAGTCGAAGCCCGTCTACGCGGGGAAGACCCTCTTCGAGGCCGCCCCGCCCGGCGAGCCGGTGCTGGGCTATCTCCCGGACGATGCGGACTACGCCAACCCCAACGTCGGCGAGGACGACTCCACGGGCCTCATGCCCCAGGGCGCCTACCTCACGATGCCCCACATGCAGTGGATGTTCTACTTGGCCCGGATCTGCAACCACTGCACGTACGCGGCGTGCCTGGGCTCGTGCCCCCGCCAGGTGATCTACAAGCGCCCCGAGGACGGCATTGTGCTGATCGACCAGACGCGGTGCCGGGGCTACCGGGAGTGCGTCAAGGGCTGCCCCTACAAGAAGGTCTATTTCAACCCCATCACGCGGGTCTCGGAGAAATGCATCGGCTGCTACCCGGCCGTCGAGGGCGGCCGCCAGAGCCAGTGCACCGTTACCTGCATCGGCAAGATCCGGCTGAACGGCTTCATTACGACGCCGGACAGGGCCGACGAGCATAACCCGATGGACTACCTGGTTCACGTGGCGAAGGTCGCGCTCCCGCTCTATCCCCAGTTCGGCCTGGAGCCCAACGTCTATTACATTCCCCCGATCCACGTGCCGCCGCCGTACCTGATCCAGATGTTCGGCCATGGCGTCCCGCAGGCCATCGAGACCTACAAGCGGGCCCGGGATGACAAGCGCCTGCTCGGGGCGCTCATGCTCTTCGGCTCCACGCCGGAGATCCTCCACCGGTTCAGGGTGATCGGTGACCACGCAATCGGTTATGACGAGAAAGGGGGCGAGGTGGTCCGGGTGCCCCTGACCGAGCCGTTCCAGATCCGGGCCTTCTTCGACGAGGCGAGGAAGGTCTATCGCCACAACGTCACGTGAGAGGTGTCCGCCATGACACACGCAATGAGATGGTGCTGGCGGGGTGCGGGGACGGCCCTGTGGCTGCTCCTCCTGTGGGGCGCGGCCCTTGGCCAATCTCCGGCCCCGGCCGTCCGCGTCACGTGGACCGGTCCCATTGTTGACCCGGACTCGTTGGTCTGGACGCGCGCGCCGGCCGTCACGGTGCCGTTGACGCCGCAGGTCATCACGGTCCCTCACAAGCCGGACCCCGCCATCAAGGAGCTGACCGTCAAGGTGGTCCACAACGGGGGGTGGATCGCCTTCCTCATGGAGTGGAAGGATCCGACCAAGAGCGACACCATCATGCTGGACAGCTTTGGCGATCAGGTGGCCGTCCAGCTGCCGATCTCGAAAGGAGCGGCTCCCTCGCCGATGATGGGGAACCCCGGCGGGCGGGTGAACATCATGCAGTGGCGGGCCGCCTTCCAGCACGATCTTGAGAAAGGCCCCCCCACCATCAAGGACCTCTACCCCTACGCCTGGGTGGATCTCTATCCGGATGAGATCCTCGGGGTCGCCGACGCGCGCCCGTATGCCGGCGCCCTGGGGCTCGAGAACCCCATCTCGCGCGGGGTCGCGACGCCCGTGCTCGACCAGATGGCCGAGGGGTGGGGGAGCATGACTGCCAAGCCCGACCAGCACGCCCTCGGCAAGGGGGTGTGGCGGGACGGCGTCTGGCGGGTGGTGATCACCCGCCCCATGGTCAGCGATGATCCCAACGCTCCGGTGCTCCTGCCGGGGGAGCAGACGGTGATGGCCTTCGCCGCATGGGAGGGCGGGAACCGCGAGGTGGGGGCGCGGAAGTCCTGGTCGGCATGGGTCCCCCTCCTGATCCAGAAGTAGGTGCCCGATGAGCCCCGCGAACACGCTCGATCTTGAGTGCCGGGTGAGTCAGCTCCTCGGGCGCGCCGCCCGCTACAAGTTCCTGGCGGCCGCCTTCGCCTACCCGGACCCGCCGATGCTCGCCGAGCTCCGCGAGGGACGCTGGCCCGATTTCGAGCACGACTCCGAAGCGCTGAGCCGCGCCCTACCCGCCTTCAGGGCCGCCTGCGCGCAAGCGGACCTGGCCTCTCTCCAGGAGGAGCACTCGGTCCTCTTCGACCGCCAGGTCAGGTGCTCCCCCTACGAATCGTCTTACGGTGATGGCCGCAGGCTCGGGGGCAAGCCCGTAGAGCTGGCCGACATCGCCGGCTTCTACACCGCCTTCGGGCTGGAACCCTCCAGCTCGCATCCCGAAATGCCCGATCACATTGCCCTGGAGTTGACCTTTATGAGCGTGCTCTGTCTCAAGGAGGCCTACGCGCTGTTCCACGGGCTGGGGGAGGGGCAGGAGGTGACCCGCGAGGCCCGGCGGGGGTTCCTCAGCGCCCATCTGGGGCGATGGGTCGGCGCCTTTGCCGAGAGCGTTGAGGCGGCGGCCGAGGGTGTGTTCTTCAAGGCCGCGGCCGCGCTCCTGAGGGAGTTCGTGGCCGAAGAGTGCCGCACCCTCGGGGTCGTCCCCTCTCCCCTGGACTGTGTCGTGGCGGCGGGTGAGCCGGACGGCATTGCCTGTCCGTTCGCCTCGGCGTGCGAAGAGTCCTCGGGGGTGCCCGGCGGTGAGATGGTGAGGCGCCCTTTCCCCACCTAGGGCATTCGTGCCCCGTCTTCGATTCTAGGTCATCAGACTAATAGCCTGATTAATCGAAGTATTCCCGTATCCCAGTCTCGGCATCCCCCTTGCTAGTGCCTTTGACTCAGGATAACCTTGTCCTGACCCCGGGGGGTGCCCTATGGACTTGGACGAGCTGATCAGCAATACCGCGGACGGCGTCTGCGCCATCACCACGGAAGGCAAGATCTCGCTGTGGAACCGGTTCGCCGAGAAGATCCTGGGCTACCCGGCCCGGGAGGTGCTCGGCCGGCCCTGCTGCGAGGTCTTCGTCGGACGGGACACGGCGGGAAACCGCCTCTGCTACCGGGGCTGCCACGTCCAGACGCTCATCAAGATGGGGGAGCCGGTCCAGCACTTCGAGATGGCGACCCGCACCAAGGCCGGCAAGCCCATCTGGATCGACGTGAGCATCCTGGTGGTCCCGGGCTCGCGGAACGGGGTCCAGACGACCGTCCACTTCTTCCGCGACGTGACGGCCCCTCACGAGATGGAGGCCGTGCTGCAGGAGCGGCTGGCCCAGGGCAAGCCGGTTCCGGCGGCGGTCCCGGGGGATCTTTCCAGCACGCCGCTGACGCGCCGGGAGGTCGAGATTCTCCGGCTGATGACGAGCGGGGCGAACACCAAGACCATGGCCGAGCGGCTCCACGTCAGCCCGGCCACGGTCCGGAACCACGTCCAGAACATCTTCGGGAAGCTTGGCGTCCACAGCCGGCTCGAGGCCGTGGCCCACGTCACGACGCACAGCCTCCTCTAGCGCGCCGGGCCGCTAGCCGCGCTCGGTCGTTCCCGGGGGCTGGGCCGGGGCGTCGCGTCGCGACGAGCGCAGGAAGGCGTGCCGGACCCAGGCGGCGACGACCGCCACCACCGCGAACGGCAGGAGCGTCAGGAGCAGGGCGCTCCAGTAGTACGCCCAGTCGGCGTTCACGCCTCCCATCCATCCGATGCAGACCGCGCAGGCCCGCGCCTCGAGCGGGTGGAGGGTCCACCCCGCGATCAGGACGGCCACCGCACGTCGCCCGAGCATCCCCCTGCTCACGCCAGGTACACGAGCGTGTAGAGGATCGGCCAGAGCCCCACGACGAAGTACCAGTACATCCCGAACACCAGCACCCGGGACTGGTTCGGCGTCGCCGACGGCCCGCTGCGCGTTCCCATCAGAATGATCGAGAGCCAGACCAGCGCCCCGAGGACGTGGACGGCGTGCGCCCCGACGAGGGTGTAGAACGTCCCCCCGTAGATCCCCGAGGGCGCGGTGAGGCCGAACGTGAGGAGGCGGATCCATTCATACCCCTGTACGGCGAGGAACGTCGCGCCGAGCAGCCCGGTCAGGGCGAGGCTCCTGCCGAGGC
>LDXP01000032.1 GCA_001443385.1 Candidatus Rokubacteria bacterium CSP1-6 | reverse complement strand
TCAGCAGCCGCGGGCGCGCCATGAGGCCGCGCGCGATGGCCACCATCTGCTGCTCGCCGCCCGACAGGGTGTGCGCCAGCTGGCCACGACGCTCGCGAAGGAGGGGGAAGATGGTCTCGACCCAAGCCAGGCTCTCCTCGCGGCGACGGCGGGCCCGGGGGTGATGCGCGCCCAGCAGAAGGTTATCGAGGACGGTGAGGAACGGGAACAGCCGCCGCCGCTCGAGGACGTGGGCCAGTCCCTCCGCGACGATACGATGGGCGGGCAGCCCGTCGATGCGCTTCTCTCCGAGCGTGATGCGCCCCTCCCGCGGCCGAAGGAGCCCCGACAGGGTGTTCATGAGGGTTGACTTGCCGGCTCCGTTGGGGCCGAGGAGGCAGACGATCTCTCCCTCCTCGACGTGGATGGAGGCGTTCCAGAGGACCTGGAAGTCCCCGTACGCCACATCCAGCCCTTCAGCCTTCAGCATGACGCTCACGACAGTACCTCTTGTCCCATCCGAAGCCGCGTTCAAGCGCCCACCCGTGCCTCCGGCACGGGCACCCGGCCGGCGCAACCCCCGGGGGGAGGATTCGGAAGGGGGGCGGAGCCCCCCTCCGAGGACTATGTGTAGGCCTGGCCGAGGTAGGCCTCGATGACGCGGCGGTCGCGCGTTACCGCCTCAGTCGGGCCGTCGGCGATCACCTCGCCCAGGTGAAGGGCGACGATCCGCTGCGCGACGGCCGTGATCACCCGCATGTTGTGCTCGATCACCAGCAGCGTGCTCCCAGCGCGGTGGACCTCCTGCACGAGACCGATCAGGCCGGGGATGCTCCGCTGGTCCACGCCCCCCGTCACCTCGTCGAGGAGGAGGAGCCGGGGGCGCGTCGCCAGCGCCCGCGCGAGCTCCAGGCGCTTGCGCTGCCCTGTGGAGAGCGTACGGGCGTAGGCGTCCGCCTTGTCCGCAAGCCCGACCCGCTCGAGGATCTCGCGGGCCTCGGCCCGGGCCCGGCCCACGTCGTGGCACTTCTGGAGTGCGCCCACCATGACGTTCTCCAGCACCGTCAGCCCTTGAAAAGGCCGGAGCTTCTGAAAGGTGCGCCCGACGCCGAGGCGGCTCACCTGATCCGGACTCAACCCGGTGAGGCGCTTTCCCTCGAAGCGGACCTCCCCCGCGTCAGGCCGGTAGAACCCGGTGATGATCTCGAAGAGCGTGGACTTGCCGGCGCCGTTGGGGCCGATCACCCCCACCAGCTCGCCGGCGGCGACGTCGAAGGAGACCTCGCGGTTGGCCAGCACGCCGCCGAAGCGCTTCGTGATCCCGGCGACCGACAGGAGGCTCATGGGCGTCGGGAGAGGCCCCCCACGAAACCCGCCAGGCCCTGGGGGATGACCCTGACCACGATGATCAGCAGGCAGCCGTAGATGATCAGGTAGATTCCGACGAGCCCGGCCCCGATTCCGCCGAACGTCGCCCGGAGATACGTTTCCAGGGTCGTGATCAGGACGGAGCCGAAAAAGGGGCCCACCGCGGTGCCGATGCCGCCGATGATGGCGGCGAGGGCGAAGCGCACCGACAGGTCCAGCGAGAAGACGTAGAAGGGGTCCACGAAGCCGACGTACTGGGCCCAGAAGGTGCCGCAGACGGAGGTGAGCGCCGCGCTGCCGGCGATCGCCACCACCTTCAGGCGGCGGCTCGCCACCCCCAGGGCCTGGGCGGCATCTTCGTCCTCGCGCACCGCCGCGAGCTGGTACCCGATGCGGGAGCCTTCCAGGTAGCGCTGGATGAGGTAGAGGAGCAGCGCGACTCCCAGGGCGAGATAAACCCAGGTGGTCTTGTCCGCGAAGCCGAGGGTCCAGAAGCCCGGCCGGAACGGGACGGGGATTCCCTCAGAGCCCTGGGTAAAGCCGCGCCAGCGGCTTGCGACGATGAGGAGCACCTGGGAGAAGGCGATGGTGGCCAGCACGAAGTACGGGCCACGAAGGCGGTTCGAGAGATACCCGATGACGAGGCTCGCCGCGGTGGAGAGCAGGGCGCCGACGACGAGGGCGATCCAGGGGGAGAGATCCCAGCGAGTCCCGAGCAGCGCCGCGGAGTAGGCCCCGATGCCGAAGAAGGCGGCGTGGCCCAGGGAGACCTGCCCCGCGTAGCCGCCCGCCACGTTCCAGGCTGCCGAGAGCGTTCCCCACAGCAGAATCAGGATCAGGCTGTCCAGGAGGAAGGCGTTCCGGACGACGAGCGGGGCGAGGGCGGCGGCCCCGAAGATGACGAGCGCGGCTCCGTGGCGGCGCATCAGACCCCGAGGCTCTCGGCGCCGCGCTGGCCGAAGAGACCGGCGGGGCGGATCAGCAGGATCGCGATGAACAGCAGGAAGTAGAGCACTTCCTTCCAGGCGGTGCCGAAGACGTAGGAGCCGACGACCTCCACCGCGGCGACGATCAGGCTTCCCAGCAGCGCTCCGACCATGTCGCCCAGCCCGCCAAGCACGACCACCACGTAGGCGAGCAGCACGAACTGAAGGCCGGCGGTGGGATAGACCGGATAGAGCGGCGCCAGGAGGACCCCTGCGATCCCCACGCAGACGATGCCGATGGCCCACGTGAACGCGTACACGCGGTCCGCGTCGATTCCCATGAGGCTGGCCGCCTCGCGGTCCTGGGCGGTGGCGCGCATGACGCGACCGGTGTACGACCACCTCATGAAGGCGAAGAGCGCGGCGGTGAAGGCCATGGCCACGGCGAAGGCGGCGATCTGGGAGACGTTGAAGGCGGTGTCGCCGAGCCGCACCACCGTCGAGTAGTACCAGGGGCGGATGAAGCGGAAGTCGCCCGTCCAGAGGACGAGGGCGACATTCTGGAGCGCGAGGCTCAGGCCCACCGTCGTGAAGATCTGGACGTTGTGGGAGGCGTGGATGACCCCGCGCATCACGAGGGCGTAGGTCGCGAGCCCTGCAAGGAAGAAGAGCGGAATGGCCGGCAGGAGCACGAGGTAGGGGTCCATGGCGATGAGGGTGAAGGCCCAGAAGGCGAGGTACATGCCCAGCATGAGGAACTCGCCGTGGGCGAAGTTCACCACGCGCATGATCCCGAAGATGAGCGTCAGCCCAACAGCGATCAGCGCGTAGATGCCGCCGAGGAGGACCGTAGAGATCAGGAGCTGCGGGATGTCGTGCACGCTAGTGAGGCGAGGGGAAACGGCGGCGCCCCGGGACTCACCCGAGGCGCCGGCATGGATCGGTCATCGCGAGCGCGGGTTACTTCCGCTGGTCCCAGGCGCCGAGCGGGATCCACTTGGCCCGGTTGGTGGTAAACTCCTCCGGCCACACGGTCACGAGCTGGCCTCCCTGCCACTGGAGCATGTAGTGCTGGACGCGCTCGTTGGAGTTCTGGCCGTTCTCGGCGAACTTCACCCCCCACCCGTTGACCGAGGAGCCCACCGGAAGGTCCAGCGCCATCACCGCGGCGCGGAACTTGTCCAGGTCGTCGGTCCTGGCCTGGTCCAGCACCAGCTTCAGGAGCCAGAGGCCGCCGGCCGCGAGCTGATGGCCGCCCAGCGGGTAGGAGCCGGTTTTCTGCTGGACGATGTCGCGGAACGCCTTCTCCACCCGCTGCCCCTCGGGGCGGAGGGCCTCGAGCCGGAAGCCCGGCCCGGGCTCGAGCAGCGCGAAGGGGGCGTTGCCGTCGGCGCCGAGCGCCTTGCCGAAGTCCGGAGACCCATACCCCGTGGCTCCCGCGTGCACCAGCGCCTTGAAGAGGAAGTTCTGCTCCCGCGACTGGCGCCAGAAGATGACCGCGTCGTTGCCCCGCGCGATGTGGTGGACGATGTCCGGGTTGAGGGCTTTGAGCTTCAGGATGATGGGGGTGAAGTCGTTGGTCGTGGCGAACGCGTAGTACTCGGCGGCCACCTCGCTCATCCCAAACTCCTGCTTCGCTCGCTGCCGCGCCGCTTCAGTCACCCCCTGGCCGTAGGATGAGTCCTCCGACAGGAACGCGACCTTCAGCTGGTTCGGCTTCAGGTTGAAGCGCGGCGCCAGGTGCTTGGCGATGAACTCGATGTTGTACCAGCCGAAGCCCGTCCCGTCGATCTCCGTCCGGAAGACGTTCTTCAGCCCGCGCCGGGTAAAGCGCGGATCCACGCACGAGGTCTCCCAGTAGATGGCGTTCTGGCGGCTGGTGGCCTCGCTGGCGGCGCCGCAGAGGGTAGAGGAATAGGTGCCGGTGATGATCTTGACGCCTTCCCGCGTGATCAGTCGCGTGGCCTCGCTGGCCGCCGCCGTGGGATCCGTGGCGTCACCGACGGCGAAGACCAGTTTCTTCCCCATGACCCCGCCGCGCTCGTTGATCATGTCGCGCATGATCTCGTACCCCTCGAGGTGGCGCTTCCCCTCGAAGGCCAGGGGCCCGGTCAGGGGCTCGAGCACCCCGATCTTGTATTCTCCCTGAAGCGGCTGGCCCTGCGAGCTCGTGACGGCGAGCCCGGCGAGGGCGACGAGGGCGGAGACGACGAGGGTGGCTTTCCAGTGACGCATGGGGCTCCTCCTCTTGCGAGTTCCAGGCGATCGCGGTTGGTGGACGGGCAAGTTGTAGCATCGGGCCGGGGGGCTGTCAAGGACGGGCGTGCTACAATGCTAACGCATGAGCACGGACGGGCATTTGCCTCTCTATCTGGCTCCCTCCACCATCCGGTTCTGTCCCCTCTGCGGGTCCGATCTCGTCAGAGTTCCGCTGCCGCCGGACCAGAAAGAAGAGGCGGTCTGCTCCACCTGTGGCTTCGTCTTCTACCTGAACCCGAAGGTGGTGGCGGGGACGATCCCGGCAGAGGACGGCCGGATCCTCCTCGTCCGCCGGAACATCAACCCGTCCAAAGGCAAGTGGACGTTTCCGGGAGGCTTCGTGGACTGGGGCGAGACCGTGGCGGGGGCGGCCCTCAGGGAGACGCTGGAGGAAACCGGGCTCCGGGTGGATCTGGACGGGCTGGTGGGCGTGTACTCCTACCCGGACGCCCCGGTCGTGATCGTCGTGTACCGGGCGCGCGTGGCCGGCGGGGCGCTCCAGCTGAATCACGAGATCCAGGAGTTCGCCTGGCTCAGCCCCGGGGAGATTCCGTGGGATGACCTCGCGTTTCCCTCGACCCGACACGCGCTTCGCGACTTCCTCTCCCGCTGAGCCCCCTCCGCGCTACAGTGACGGGCTCCGCAACTTATCGCTAGCCCCTTCGTCTCTTTGGGCGACGGCGCGATCAGCGGCTCTGGGTCAGGCCGGTGGGGCAGCGCACACCGGTACCGCCCACGGCGCAGTAGCCCCAGGGGTTCTTCGCCAGGTACTGCTGATGATAGTCCTCGGCGTAGTAGAATTTCGGGGCCTCCCGGATCTCGGTTGTGATGGGGCCGAAGCCGGCCGCCTTGAGCACCTGCTGGTAGGCGAGCCGGGAGGCCTCGGCGGCCCGCCGTTGGGTGTGCCCGTAGCAATAGATGGCCGAGCGGTACTGCGTCCCGACGTCGTTGCCCTGGCGCATGCCCTGCGTCGGGTCGTGATTCTCCCAGAAGACCCGCAGCAGGTCCTCGTAGGACACCTTCTCAGGGTCGAAGACGATCCGGACCACCTCGGCGTGCCCCGTGCGGCCGCTGCAGAGCTCCTCGTAGGTAGGGTTGGGCGTGATCCCGCCGGCGTAGCCGACCGCCGTCGAGTGGACGCCCGGCGTCTCCCAGAATTTCCGCTCCGCGCCCCAGAAGCAGCCCATGCCCAACATGGCCAGCTCCAGCCCAGCCGGAAAGGGCGGCTCGAGCGGCGCGCCGCTGACGACGTGCTTGGCGGGAACCGGCATGCGCTCGGTTCGTCCGGGGAGCGCCTCGCGCTCTGAAGGCATCTGCAGCTTGCGCGAGCTGAGCCACATGGCTGGAGGGCGCCTCAGCGGCTGGCGAAGACGGCGATCCGGCCGCTGCGGTCGAAGGTCAGGACCTGATAGCGCTCGGGCGTCTGGCCCGGCGTCTCCATGCCGGGCGCGCCGATCGGCATGCCGGGGACGGCGATGCCCACCACGCGCGGGCGCTCCCGCAGCAGGCGGTCGATGAGGTCGGCCGGCACATGCCCTTCCACCACGTAGCCCTCGACCAGCGCCGTATGGCAGGCCGCGAGCTGCGCAGGCACGCCGTACCGCCGTTTGATCGGCGTGATGTCCTGGACGTTTTCTTCCTTGACCGGATAGCCGCTGGCGCGTAGGTGTCCCACCCACTGTCCGCAGCAGCCTCAGGTGGGCTCCTTGTAGACGGTCACGGCGGCCCTGCCCGCCCCCGCGGGCGGCGCGGCAAGCAGGAGGGCCAGGCCGCCAGCGAGGAATGCTCTGCGAGGCATCTGGGTCGCGGTCATCTCCACCCCCGAGGGTGCCTCCGTGAGGAGGCCGACTTAGGTCCTGACAGGAGCCAGCATACACCAGCTTAGGTGACGGCCTTGTTGATCGTGATGGTCAACGCGGTTGGCCCTTCTTCATCGCGCGCGCCAGGAATCGCTGGAGGTCGGGGACCATGTAGCGCACGTGCTTGGCTTCGGCCACCTTCTCGACCTCGTCCTGGGCCTCCACCTCGAAGACGAAGCGGTTGCCGTCGGTTTCGAGCAGGGTGGCCTTGGCCCGAACCTTCATCCCGACGGGGGTGGCGGCGAGGTGGCGCATCTCCACCATCGTCCCCACGGTCCCCGCCCCGGGCGGCACCGCCTGCTGGATCGCGGCGATGGCGGCGTTCTCCAGGAGGCCGATGAGGAACGGGGTCGCCAGCACCATGACGCCCTTGTTGCCCATCGCGTCGGCGGTGCGGTCGGGGGTGACGGTCATCTCCACTTCGGCGGTGGCTCCGGGCTTCACGTCCATGCGGATGTCTCCTCGCGGTTGGTCGTCAGGTGCCGGGAACGCGCTCGAGCGACTCCTCGTCCACGCGGTCTTTCATCGTCTATCGCCGGCCGGAAGTCAAGGGGGGTGTCGCGCGCGTTGACCGGGGGGAGGCGCTGTGCTACAACGCCCAGGGTGAAGTCCTCCTCCTACCGGTGGGTGATTCTCTCCGTCTGCACCCTCGGGTTCATGCAGACGCACATCCACCGGGTCGGCTTCGCCCCGCTGATCCCCACGTTCGTCGCGGACCTCCAGCTGACGTACGCGGCCGCCGGCGCCATCATGACGGCGTACTTCTGGACCTACACCGCCGTGCAGGTGCCGATCGGGCTGCTCGTGGACCGGTGGGGGGCGCGGCGGGTCATGGTGGCCTTCATGGCGGTCCTGGTGCTGGGCGCGGCGCTCTTTCCCCTCAGCCGGACTTACACCCAGAGCCTCCTGGCGCGCGCGCTGGTGGGGCTCGGCGCCGCCGCCGTCTGGGTGCCCTCCCTCAGGCTGATCACCGAGTGGTTCCGGGCGGAAGAGCGCGGCCGCGTGATCGGGATCCTCTCCGCGGGGGGCGCCCTCGGCGGGACCTCGGCGCTCCTGCTGATCCCGCTCCTGGCCGACCGGTGGGGCTGGCGCTGGGGGTACGCTGCGACGCTCGTGCCGGTCCTTCTCACGCTGGCTCTCTTCGCCCTCTTCGTGCGCGGAGGCGACGGCCCGTCGGGCGCTGCTCCCGGCGGCGGGCTCCTCGCGCTCCGCAGGGTCCTGGGCACGGGCGTGATCTGGTGGTTCAACGTCAGCGTGCTCCTCTTCTATGGCGCCTACTTCAGCATGGTCACCTGGCTTCCCACCTTCCTCGTGAACGCGCTCCGGGTGACCCCGGCCCAGGCCGGCTTCGTGACGAGCCTCCTCACCGCCGGGACGATCGTCTCGTGGCCGCTCGCGGGCCTCATCACCGACCGGATCGGCCGCCGCAAGTGGGTCTATCTCTTCAGCCAGCTCATGAGCGTGGCGGTCTCGCTCGTGTTCGCGCTGGCGGGCCCGCACCTGTCCTTCGCGGGCGCGGCGGGAGTGGCGCTGGCCGCGGGGGTTCTCTTCGGCGGCATGATCACGCCGTTCGTGATGGTGGTGGAGCTGTTCCCGCGCGAACTGGCGGGCACGGCGAGCGGGATCGTCAACACGTTCTGCTTCCTCGGCAGTCTGATCATCCCGGTCCTGCTGGGCCGGGTCGTGGATGTCACCGGCAGCTTTCCGGCCGCGTTTCTGGCGGCGGCGGCAGTCCAGGCGCTGGCTTTCGTGACGGCGTGTTTCACGCGGGACACCGGGGGGCGGGCCGCTCCCGCTTGATGTGGCGACGCTTCTCGGGTAGAAGGATGTCATGGACGTGCTGAACCCGTGCGGCGCTCAGACCCGGCGCTTCAAGCCGCTCGCTCCGCGACCGGGCGACCTGGCGGGACGCTCGGTCGGGATCCTCGACAATTCGAAGCCCAACGCCGGGGCGTTGCTCGCGGGCGTGGCCGAGCTGCTGGCCGCGCGCGCGGGCGCGGGCTCGGTCAGGACGTGGCGCAAGCCGACCTCGGCCCAACCTGCCGAGTGCCTGGACGAGATCGCGCGGAGCGTCGAGGTGGTGCTGACGGGCTCGGCCGACTGAGGCTCGTGCACATCGTGGAGTGTCCACGATGCGGTGGAGCTGGAGGGGAGGGGGGTGGCCGCCGTCGTCCTGGGCACCGACGAGTTTGCGGCGCTCGCCCGGGCCGAGGCGCTGGGGCGGGGGCTCCCGCAGCTTCCGTTGGTCACCGTGCCCCACCCGATCGGCGGCACTCGGCCGGACAGCGTGAGGGCGAAGGCGGCCCTCGTCGTGGACGAGGTGATCCAGGCCCTCACGACCGCTCCCGGTCTCTCCATCCCGGGCGAGCGGGGTGAGGAGGCGGAGACGCTCGAGGCGCCCGCCGATCCGGATCGGCTCCAGGCGTGGGTTCTCGAACGGGGCTTGGGGGATGGCCTCCCCGTGCTTCCGCCGACGCCGGAACGCGTGAAGGCGCTCCTGGCCGGCGCGCGGCGAGACCCGGACGAGGTCATCGCGGTGCTTCCGCCGCGGCTCGGAGAGGCGACGATCCGGACGCTGGCCATCAACGCGGCCCTGGCGGGGGCGCGGCCCGAGCATTTGCCCCTGATCATCGCGGCCGTCGAGGCCCTCGCCGACCCGGCCTTCAACCTGGCGGCGGTTCAGACCACCACCCACCCGTGCTCCGCGCTCCTCATCGTCAACGGTCCGCTGGCGGCCAGGCTGGGGATCGCGAGCGGCGCCGGTGCGCTTGGCCCCGGACCCTGGGCCAACGCCGTCATCGGACGGGCGGTGCGGCTCGCTCTCCAGAACGTCGGCGGAGCCCGTCCGGGCAGGGAGGACCGCGCCACCCTCGGGCATCCCGGCAAGTACACGTACTGCCTCGCCGAGAACGAGGCCGCCTCGCCCTGGGAGCCGCTCTCCGTCGAGCGGGGGTTTGCTCCGGGCACCAGCACGGTGACGGTCTGCGCCTCCGAGGCCCCGCATAATGTCAACGACCACGGCTCCATCACGGCCAGTGGGATTGTCGTGACACTAGCCGGAGTCGCGGCGACGAGTGGAAACAATAACGTGTACCTCGAGGGCGAGCCGCTCTTCGTCCTGGGGCCGGAGCACGCGCGGACCGTGGCGGGGGAAGGCTGGTCCAAGGCCGACCTGAAGCAGGCCCTCTTCGCCGCGGCGCGGGTTCCCCTGTCCCGGTTCAGCGCCGAGAACCTCGAGCGCTTCGCCGCCCTCCGGCCTCAGTGGTTTCAGGGAGCGTCCGCGGACGCCGCGGTCCCCATCGCGGCCGCATGGGAGGACCTGATGGTGATCGTCGCCGGCGGCGCCGGGAAGCACTCGGCCTTCATCCCGACCTTCGGGCGGACGCGCTCGGTCACGCGCCGCATCGGGGAGTGACGGGTGGCGTCCGATCTCGGGGTCTTTGCCCGCCGTTTCGCCTGGGGGTTCGGCATCGCCGGCTTCCTGATCCCCGTCCTCATCGAGGGCGCCTGGCGCCTCGACTGGATGGACTGGATCATCCCGGACTTCCTGCTCGACTGGGTCATCGTGGTGTGGCCGTGGTCGGCGCTGCTGGTGTACGCGGAGGACGCGGGGGTGCCCCTGGCGCTGCTCATCCTGGCGATCTCCATCTTCCTGAACGTCCTGTTCTACACGGCCGTGGGCGCTCTGGTGGGGGCCCTGGTGAGCTTGAACAGACGCCGGTAGTGTCCTAGTTTCCCGCCGCCATCGCTGGGCTTTCACCGAGCAGCTCGGCCAGGGGGGTCATGCTGCAGGTGTCTTACTCTAATTTGTTTCCCCCGCTTGCAAGGGGATACGTAGGGGTGCTAGCGTGATGCCATGTCGCTCATGTCCCGGCGCTACAGCGTGGCGGATCCCGCCGAGGCGATCGAGCTCTGCTTCGAGAAGGGATGGACCGACGGGCTGCCGGTGGTCCCGCCGACGGAAGAGCGGGTGCGCGCGATGCTCGACGCCGCGCGCCTCCGCCCGGGCGACCAGGTCGCGTACATCGCCCACCGGGCGGTGTCTGTCACGGCCGAGAAGGTCGCGATCAACGCCGTGATGGCGGGGTGCCGGCCCGAGTACATGCCGGTGGTCGCGGCGGCGGTCGAGGGGATCGGAGAGCCCGTCTGGAGCTATCACGGTCCCGGGACTTCGACGGCGGGCGCGGCCGTGCTGACCGTCGTCAACGGTCCCATCGCGCGGGAGCTCGACATCAACGCGGGCGACAACCTCTTCGGCCCCGGCTGGCGCGCCAACGCCACCATCGGGCGGGCCGTCCGGCTCGTCATGCGCAACGTGTGCGGGTCACGCCCGGGCGCGCTCGACCGAGGCACGCTGGGGCATCCGGGGAAGCTGTCCTACGTCATCGCCGAGAACGAGGCGGAGAGCCCCTGGACGCCGCTCCACGTCGAGCGCGGATTCCGCCCCGAGCAGAGCACGGTGACCGTTATGGCGGCCGAGGCGCCGCATCAGTTCTACAACCAGCTCTCGAACACTGCGGAAGGCGTGCTCACCACGCTGGCCGATGACATGAGGATCTCGGGGAACGTCATGGGGCAGCCCCAGTACATGCTGGTCATCGCGGGCGAGCACATGCGGACGATCGCGAAGGACGGCTGGACCAAGGCGGACATCCGCCGGTTCGTCTTCGAGCACACGAAGAACTCGCACGCCCACCTGAGGCGCACGCACCGGATGGCGGGCCCCGTGAAACCTGGAGACGAGACGCTGATGCGGCCGCTCGTGGAATCGCCCGACGATATCCTCGTGGTCGCGGCCGGGGGGCGCGCGGGGGCTTTCTCCGCGTACATCCCCGGCTGGGGCAGCAAACGCTCGTCGCAGGCCGTGACCAAGGAGGTCAAACGCTGATGGAGATCCTGGATCCCACCACCGAAGCCATGGCGCAGTCGATCGCCTACGCGCCCCGCCCGGCGTCGCTCGAGGGCAAGCGCGTGGGGCTCATCGAGAACACGAAGTTCAACTCCGACCGGCTCCTGGCGAAGATCGGCGACATCCTGAAGGCCGAGTACGGCGCGGCCGAGACGCGCATGTGGCGCAAGCACAACTCGAGCGTGCCCGCCCACCAAGAGATCATCGAGGAGCTCAAGCGGACCTGCGACGTGATGGTCGCCGGGATCGGAGACTGAGGCTCCTGCTCGTCGGGCAGTGTGCTCGACGGAATCCTGCTGGAGAAGGTCGGCGTGCCGTCGGCGTCGATCGTGACCGACGTCTTCGAGGTGACCGGGCGCGCCATGGCCGAGCAGTGGGGGCTCCCGTACTACCGGTTCCTGGTCATGCCGCACCCCGTCGCCAACCTCACCGAGGCCGAGCTGGACCGGCGCGCCCGCGAGATCGCTCCGGAGATCGTGAAGCTCCTGCTTCAGGGCCAGGAGTAGGCCGGCGCCGAGAGCTGTGGAGGCGAGCTACCAGCCGCCCTGGTGGTACCGGGGGCGCCACCTCCAGACGATCTGGGGGCCCCTCTTTCGGCGGCTCCGCCGGCCGCCACTCCGCCGCGAGCGCTGGCCCACTCCCGACGGCGATTTCCTGGACCTGGATTGGCTCGAGGGGGATTCCCCCCTTGTCGTCATCCTGCACGGGCTCGAAGGGTCCTCGGGCTCCCATTACGCCCGCGGCCTCCTGCTGGAGGCGGCCGCTGTGGGCTGGCGGGCGGTGGTGTTCCACTTCCGCTCGTGCAGCGGCGAGCTGAACCGGGGGCCCCGCCTCTACCACGCGGGCGAGACGTCGGATCTCGACTGGGTGATCGGGAAGCTGATCGAGCGGGAGCCCACGACCCCGCTGGGGCTCGTCGGCGTCTCCCTGGGCGGCAACGTGGCCCTCAAGTGGCTCGGGGAGCGCGGCGAGGGCGCCCCGGCCCAGGTGCGCGCCGCTGCGACCATCTCCACTCCGTTCGACCTCACCGCGTGCGCCCTAAGCCTCGACCGCGGGCTCAATCGGCCGCTCTACACCGCGCGCTTCCTGCGGAGCATGAGGGCCAAGGTCCGGGCGAAGCGGCGGCTCTACGACGGCCTCGTGAACGTGCCTGCCGCCCTGCGGGCCCGGACGTTCGCCGTGTACGACCGGCTCGCGACGGCGCCGATCAACGGCTTCGCCGATGAGCGCGACTACTGGGCGCGCGCCAGCAGCGGCCCGTACCTGGCGCGCATCCGGCGCCCCTGCCTCCTGATCAACGCCGCGAACGATCCCTTCGTCCCCGCGGTCACGCTCCCCACCGCCGTTGTCGCGGGCTCTCCGTGGCTGGAGGCGGCGTTCCTCCCCGAAGGGGGGCACGTGGGATTTCTCGAAGGTCCGTGGGGGCGCCGCTCCTGGGCCGAGCGGCGGGCCCTGGCATTCCTCCGCCGTCAGCTGCTGTCCCCCGCCGCGCGAGCGCTCGAAACCGTCGCCGGGCCGTGAGCCGCGCGTGATCATCGCCTGGGTGACCTACCAGGTCAGGATCGGGAAGCGCCCGAAGCGATAACCGGAGGGAACTTGTCCGCCCAGGGCGCCGCCGCCTCGAAGGCGGCCGCCGCCCTCAGCACCGAGGTTTCCTGGCGGCGCCGCCCGACGATCTGAAGCCCTACCGGGAGCCCGTCCCGCGTGAGGTCGCGGTCTTTCATCCGGAGGGTCAGAGCGCGCCGAGGACTGCGTCGCCCACCTCGCGGGTGGTGGCGGTGCCCCCGATGTCCCGGGTCTTCGCGTGTCCCTTCGCCAGGACGGCGCCGACCGCCTTCTCGATCCGCTCCGCAGCCACTCGGGCTGCGGCGTCGGCGTGACGGTCCCCCAGCCATTGGAGCAGCATCGCGGCGGACAGGATCATGGCGAGAGGATTGGCGATCCCCTGGCCGGCGATGTCGGGCGCCGTGCCGTGGGACGGCTGGAAGAGGGCCCAGCGACCGCCGATGTCCCCCGACGGGGCCATGCCGAGCCCTCCCACCGTGGCGGCGCCGAGGTCCGAGAGAATGTCGCCGAACATGTTCTCCAGCACGATTACGTCGTAGCGCCACGGGGCCTGGGTGAGGTACATGCTCATCGCGTCCACGTACGCGCACTCGGCCTCGACCCCGGGGTACTCCCGAGCGACCTCCTGGAAGACCCGGCGGAAGAAGGCGTAGCTCCGGAACATGTTGGCCTTGTCCACGCACGTCACGCGCCGGACGCCGTCGGCGGGCGCGCCGGGCCGTCTCAGGCACCATTCGAAGGCTCGCCTCGCGATCCGTTCGGTCCCGGCCCGCGTGATGACGAGGCTATCCACCGCGGCGGTGTCGCCAACCGTGGCGCCGCCCCCGCGCGAGGCGAAGAGTCCTTCGGTATTCTCACGGAAAATTACGTAGTCAATCCTCCGGCCGGCAGGAATGGCGAGGGGACTGGGCGCTCCGGGGTAGAGCCTGATCGGCCTGACGCCGGCGTAGAGGTCCAGCGCGAAGCGGAGCGTGATCTGGGGCGCGATCTCGGTGCCGTCGGGGTAGCGGACGTCGGGCAGCCCGGTGGCGCCGAAGAGGATCGCGTCGGCCGTCTGGCAGAGGGCGAGGGTCTCCTTCGGGAGGTCCTCGCCCGTGCGCTGCCAGAGGGCCGCGCCGGCGTCGGCCTCGTCCCAGGAGAGCGCGAGGGCAGGCCCCGAGACCGCGCGCAGCGCCTTGAGGGCCTCCGCCATCACCTCGGGGCCGATGCCGTCTCCGCCGATCACGGCCAGCCGGTACTGGCTCATACCGCTCCCCAGTTCATGACGCCCCCCATGATATGCTGGCGGCCGACCGCGGGGAATAGACAATCCCGCCGGATTGTTCTCCGAGGTGAGGAGACGTGGGGAGCCAGGCGCGCCGCGAGGAATTCGAGGACCAGGCGCTGGTCCATCTGGATCGGGTCTTCCACCTCGCCCTGCGCCTCACCCGGAACCGGACGGAGGCGGAGGACCTCGCTCAGGAAACGTACCTGCGGGCCTTCAAGCACTTCGACCAGTTCGATCCCGGCACCAACTGCCGGGCGTGGCTCTTCGCGATCCTCCGCAACGCCTTCCTCAACCAGCAGAAGCGGCAGGGGCGGGAAGTCCCCGGGCTGGACGAGGGGGAGCTGGAGCGGTTCGCGACCGAGATGGCGGACGGACCCGGGACGCTCGAGAGCCCCGAGGAGGAGCTGCTGAAGGGGGTGGCGGGCGCCGAGCTGGTCGCGGCGCTGGAGCGCCTGCCGCTGATCTTCCGCGAGGCGGTAGTGCTGGCCGATGTGGAGGAATGCTCGTACAAGGAGATCGCCCAGATCTGCGGGGTCCCCATGGGGACGGTGATGTCCCGCCTCAGCCGCGGGCGCCGGCTCCTTCGACGGGCGCTGGAGACTCTGGTCCGCGAACGCGAAGGGCTAAGGAGGCTGCGATGACCTGCCAGGAGCTCCGGGCGTGCCTCGGCGCCCACCTCGACGGCGAGCTGGATCTTTCCCTCTCGCTCGCCGCGGACGAGCACCTGGCCTTCTGCGTGGGCTGCCAGTGGGCGTACGCCCGGGAGCGCGAGCTCCGGACGCTCGTCAGGACCCGCTTCCCGCGGGAAGGGGCGCCGGCCGCTCTCGGGGAGCGGATCCGAGGGGCGCTGGCGCGGGCGGCACGGGGCCCGCGGATCGGAGCGCCGCGCCGGTGGTTTTACTGGGCTGCCCCCGCTGCGGCCCTGGTCCTGATCGCCGTGGGCGTCGGGCTCTGGCAGCGGAGCGCGCCGCCGCCGGTGGTGAGGGAGCTGGTTGCCAAGCACGCGATGTACTCCCGGCTCGACGCCCCGGCGGAGATCGTGAGCGCGAGCCAGGAGGCCGTGGCCGGCTGGTTCAAGGGGAAAGTGCGCTTTGATGTCGCCGTGCCCGACTTCAGCCCGTCAGGGATCCGGCTGGTCGGCGGCCGGCTCGCCGACCTCTCCGACCGCCAGGTCGCCTACCTCCTCTACGAGAAGGGGAGGAATCTGGTGTCGCTCTTTGCCTTCCCCAGTCGCGGGCTCGCGCTCCCCAGCGGCGAGGGGGCGAGCGGCGGCGACGAGCGGTTCTACGTCGCGAAGGTGAACGGCGCCGAGGTGGTGATCTGGACCCAGGGCCCGCTGGCCTACGCCCTCGTGTCCTCGCTGGACCGAGAATCGCTCCTCGAGTGCGCCGATACCGTCTGGCGGCTGGTCGGGTCGCGGACGCCGCCTGGCGCCTGATCACTCCCTCCCTGTATACTACCGTCATGCGAACCCTCGCTCCCGCGCGCGGATACTGGATCGCGGCCGTTCTGACGGGTCTGGCTCTCGCGGGGGGCGCCGCGATCTTCCTCGCGCGGCCGATCTCGCCGGGCGTCGAGGATCGGGACGGGACGGCGACGCTGGAGGTTGCCCCCCTCCTGAAGGATCTCGACCTGATCCGGCCGAGCCGCCCTCAAGCGGCGAAGGAGTTCTCCGTCCCTACCCTCGCGGGAACGACGCTCCGGCTCGCCGACTACCGGGGAAAGGTCGTGTTCCTGAACTTCTGGGCCACGTGGTGCCCGCCGTGCAAGGAGGAGATGCCGGCCATGGAGCGCCTCTACCAGCGCTACAAGGACAAGGGCTTCGTGGTCCTGGCCGTGTCGGTGGACGCCGAGGGGGCCCCCATCGTGAACCCCTTCGTCAAGGAGTACAAGCTGACCTTTCCCATCGGGCTCGATCCCAAGATGGCGGTCGCCGAGCAGTACGGCGTCCGGGGCCTTCCCACCAGCTTCCTCGTGGACAAGCGGGGCACGCTCGTGGGCCTGGCCCTGGGTCCCCGGGAGTGGAACGGCAAGGCCTCCCGCGCCCTCATCGAATCGCTCCTGAGAGGCTGAGGAGCGCGTCCCGGTGGGTCTCGGCGAATCTCTGGGGGTGGCCGTGGCGTTCGGCGCGGGGCTGCTGTCCTTCCTGTCCCCCTGTGTGCTTCCCCTCTTCCCGTCCTATCTCTCGTTCATCACCGGAATGTCGGTGGACCGCCTCGCCGCCGACGTCGGCGCGGTAGCGCGGGGCCGGGTCATCCTCCACTCCCTGGCCTTCATCGTGGGGTTCTCGCTCGTCTTCATCGCGCTGGGCGCCTCGTTCAGCGCCGCGGGCCAGTTCCTCCTGGACTACCGCGGGTGGATCCGCATCGGGGGCGGCCTCCTCATCATCGTCTTCGGCCTGTCCATCGCCGGGATTCTCCGGATCGGCATCTTCAGCCGCACCCGCCAGATCGAGATCAAGATGAAGCCCGCCGGGTACATCGGGACCTTCGCCGTCGGCGTCACCTTTGCAATCGGCTGGACGCCGTGCGTGGGGCCCATCCTGGGGTCCATCCTGACGCTGGCCGGCACGGCGGAGACCGTGCGGACGGGCATCGGGCTGCTCATGGCCTATTCGGCCGGGCTGGCCCTGCCGTTCTTCCTGTCCTCTCTGGCGCTCGGGGGATTCCTGAAGTTCTTCAAGCGCTACCGGGCCGTGATGCCGGTGGTCGAGCGGGTGGCCGGCGGGCTCCTGGTCCTCGTCGGTCTGCTCGTCGTCACCAACTACTTCGTCGTCCTCAACTCGTACGCCATCAGCCTCACGCCCCAGTGGCTGCTCAAGCGCCTGTAGCGGCGACCCGCGTTCTCGTCCGCGTGCCCGCCACCTCCGCGAACCTGGGGCCGGGCTTCGATGCCCTCGGCCTGGCCCTGGCTCTTTACAACGAGGCGACCCTCGAGACTCACGCGGGCGTCGCGGTGTCTATCGAAGGCGAGGGAGCAGATCACCTCGAGCGCGACGAGGGCAACGTCGTGGTGCGGGGCGCCCGCGCGGTCTACGAGCGACTCGGGCGTCCCTTCCCCGGCATTAAGGTTGCGTGCGTCAACCGCATCCCGACCGCGCGGGGGCTCGGGTCGAGCGCCGCGGCCTGGCTGGCGGGGATCGTGGGCGCCAACGCGCTCCTGGGGAGCCCGCTGGATCGCGACACGCTCCTCGGCCTGGCGGCCAGCGGGGAGGGGCACCCGGACAACGTGGCCGCCGCCCTGCTCGGCGGGCTGACCGTGGCCTGCTGGAGCGAGGGGCGGGTGGTGGCCGCGTCGCTTCCGGTGCCGCCGGAGATTCGCTGGGTGGTCCTCATTCCGGAGGCGCGCAACTCGACGGCGGAGGCGCGGGCGATCCTCCCCGAGACGGTCTCCCGCGCCGACGCGGTCTTCAACCTCCAGCGGGTCGGCCTGCTGCTCGCGGCGCTCCGGGACGGCAACGCCGCGCTCCTTGCCGTGGCGATGGAGGACCGGCTCCACCAGCCGTACCGCCGCCGGCTCTTTCCCTGGATGGAGCGCGTCGCGGCCGCGGCCCGGTCGGCCGGCGCCGCTGGCTGCGTGCTGAGCGGCGCCGGGCCGGCGCTGCTCGCCGCGGTGGCGGGCGGCGCCGAGCGCGTCGCGACGGCGATGGAGTCAGCGCTTCGCGAATCGGGCGTGCGCGGGCGCGCGGTGGTGCTGGAGGTGGATTCCGTCGGGACGATCTGGGAAGCGGTCTGAAGAACCCCCTTGACGTCCCTTCCGACGCTTGTTAAGGTTCAAGAAAAGTTTCGCCGCCTGGCACGACAGGACTACGCACTCTGCCGTATTCGCGCTCATGAGTTTCGGCGCCCGCCCCGCCGTTCCGGCACCCCGTGTCTGACCGTTCGCATTCGCTTCGCCCGTCAATGGCTCCGGCCGTCGGAGGAGGTGAGACCCGAGGCATCCCGATCCGTCCAGGCCTACGTGGAACCCGAGGATCTTGAGAGGGAGAGACGCGGATGGAATTCCAGGACAAGGTGCTGACGTGCAGGGACTGCGGGAAGGAGTTTCTCTTCTCCGCGGGCGAGCAGGCGTTCTACGCCGAGAAGGGATTTCAGCATGAGCCCTCTCGCTGCAAGGACTGCCGCGGGTCGCGGCGGCCGTCCGGGGCGGGCGAAGGCGCGGGGGGCGAGCGCATGCTCTTCTCCGCGGTGTGCTCGGCGTGCGGCAAGGACACCCAGGTCCCCTTCAAGCCCACTCCCGGCAAGCCCGTGTACTGCCGCGACTGCTACGCCAAGCGTGGCGGTCGGGCGGGCCAGCGCAGCACGGCCCCGCTTACTTGACTCGCGCTCCGGGGGAGGGGTACCATGGGGCCAAGATGACGAATGACACTCGGTGATCTGTGATCAAGAGTGATCGGTGGATCAAGCAGATGGCCCTCGACAAGGCGATGATCGCGCCGTTCGAGGAGCGTCAGGTCCGAAAGGGCGTGATCTCCTACGGGCTGTCCTCCTACGGGTACGACATCCGGATCTCCGACGAGTTCAAGATCTTCACGAACATCCACACGACCATCGTCGATCCCAAGAGCTTCGATCCGCGCTCCTTCGTGGATTTCAAGGGCCCGGTGTGCGTCATTCCGCCGAACTCCTTCGCCCTCGGGCGGTCGGTGGAGTACTTCAGGATCCCGCGGAACGTGATGTGCCTCTGCACGGGGAAGTCCACGTACGCGCGCTGCGGGATCATCACCAACGTGACTCCGTTCGAGCCCGAGTGGGAGGGGTTCGTGACGCTGGAGATCTCCAACACCACCCCGCTGCCGGCACGGATCTACGCCGACGAGGGCATCGCTCAGGTTCTCTTCTTCGAGTCCGATGAGACCTGCGCGGTCTCGTACGCCGACCGCCAGGGGAAGTACCAGGGCCAGCAGGGGATCGTGCTGCCCACAGTCTAGCCCTGGAGCGGCCCCTCCGGGGGCCAGGAGGCGAGCAGTCCATGGCAGAGCAGAAACGAAAGGTCGAGCGGCCCAAGGGCCCCTCCGAGGGCGAGGGGGGCGCCGCCAATCCCGAGGTCGCCAAGAAGGGGAAGAAGATCAAGGAGGACCTGGACAAGCTCCTGGACGAGATCGACGAGATCCTCGAGGAGAACGCCGAGGAGTTCGTGAAGAGCTACGTCCAGCGCGGAGGCCAGTAAGCCCGTGCCGATCTACGAGTACCGCTGCTCCCGGTGCGGCCAGGAGTTCCAGAAGCTCGTGTACGGGCAGACCGCGGTCGCCTGCCCGTCGTGCCAGAGCCCCGAGGTGCGGCGGACCCTGTCGATCTTCGGCATCCGGGGAGGCTCGGCGCCCGTGGCGTCGGAGGGAGCCGGCGGCACGTGCTGCGGCGCGGGCGGCTGCGGGTGCCACTGACCCCGCCGCGGCCGGACGGCCGAACCCTCAAGGGGCCGCCTCGGCCCCTTTTTGCTTCTCAGTAAATGGACGCGCGGCAGCTCGAGATCTTCGTGAAGGTGGCCGAGCTCGGCTCCTTCTCCAAGGCCGCCGAGGCACTCTTCCTGACCCAGCCGACCGTCTCGGAGCACATTCGCGGGCTCGAGGAAGAGCTGGGTGTGCGCCTCCTCGATCGCCTGGGGCGCGGGGCCGCTCCCACCAAGGCCGGGCAGCTCTTGCTGGGCTACGGGCGGCGGATTCTCGAGCTTCACCGCGAGGCGCGCCAGGCCCTCGACCAGTTCCAGGGCCGCATGAGCGGGGAGCTCGTTATCGCCGCCAGCACGATCCCCGGCGAGTACGTCCTGCCGGCCCTCATCGGCCGCTTCAAGGAGAAATACCCCGACATCGCCATCTCGCTTCTCATCGGCGATACCCAGCGGGTCGTGGAGTGGGTCCTGGAGGGACGCGCGGAGCTGGCGGTGGCGGGAGCGCAGATCGACCACCGCGCCCTCGAGTACCGGGAGCTGATGCCGGACGAGCTGGTGCTGGTGGTCTCCGCCGCGCATCCCTGGCACGGGAAGAAAACCGCGACGCTGGAGGAAGTTCGAGCCGAGCCGCTCATCGTGCGCGAGCGGGGGTCGGGCTCACGGCAAGCGCTGGAGAAGGCGCTCGCCGAGGTGGGACTGGATCTCAGCGACTTCAGGGTTGTCGGCGAGATGGGCTCGACGCAGGCCATCAAGCAGGGGGTGAAGGCGGGGGTCGGGATCTCGCTGATCTCCAAGCGCGCGGTGGCGGAGGAGTGCCAGCACGGGACCCTGCACTGCGTGAAGGTGAAGGACCTCCGCTTCAGCCGGGCCTTTTATCTCGTCACGAGCACCACGCGCAGCCGCTCGCCTCTGGCTGAAGCCTTCCGGGCCTTCTTGATCTCCGAATCGGCGTAGCCGAGCATCGTCTTCCCCGATCACTCGTCCGTCGGGTGATTGGGAATTCCGATTTGAGTCCACTCCGGTCCGCCTCTACCCTGAATCCAGCCCGTGTGATGGCTCATCCAAACGGTAGTCGAAAGGGGGTGACCGCCTGTGGCTGACCCGAAGCTGACCGCCCCGGCCTCCGGGAAACTGGTCCGTCTGACCAGCTACGCGTCCTGCGCCGGTTGAGCCTCGAAGATGGGGCCCGGTGAGCTCCACGACGTGCTGACCGACCTGCGGCGCAACGGTCACCCCGACCTCCTGGTAGGGCTGGCCCGGCGTGACGACGCCGCGGTCTATCGCATCAGCGATGAGGTCGCCATCGTGGAGACCGTGGATTTCTTCCCGCCCGTCGTGGACGATCCGTACACCTACGGCGCCATCGCGGCAGCCAACGCCATGTCCGACGTCTACGCCATGGGCGGTCAGGTGCTCTTCGCCCTGAACGTGGCGGGCTTCCCGCGCGATTTCCCCAGGGAGGTCATCGCCCAGATCTTCGGCGGCGGCGCCGACAAGGTCGCGGAGGGGGGCGGGGTCGTGGCGGGCGGCCACACCGTGGTGGACGCCGAGCCCAAGTACGGCCTCTGCGTGACCGGTCGCGTGCACCCGGAGAGGATCTTCATCAAGGGCGGTCTCGGAGCGGGGCACCGCCTCTTCCTGTCCAAGCCGCTCGGCACGGGGGTCATCACGACCGCGGCCAAGGAAGATGCCTGTGGCCCCGATGTCCTCCAGGGAGCGATCAAGAGCATGCTGAGGCTGAACCGCGCGGCCACTGAGGTCCTCCAGGACCTGGACGTGCGCGGGGCGACCGACATCACCGGCTTCGGCCTGCTGGGCCACGGGGCTGAGATGGTAGAGGCCTCGGGGGCGGGGCTCCTGATCCATGCCGCGAAGCTCCCCCTGCTCGACGGCGCGCTGGCGCTGGCGGAAAAGGGCCTTCTCTCCGGAGGAATGAAGCGGAACCGCCGCTACCTCGAGTCAACTCTCGGGGCGAAGGGCCAACTCGTCATCGACACGGCGATTTCTCCCGGGCTGGTCAGCCTGCTCTTCGAGGCGGAGACCTCCGGCGGCCTTCTGTTCTCGGTTCCCCAGGAGCGCGCGGACCGCGTTGCCGAGAGCTTCAAGAAGCGCGGGGAGCCCTGCTGGGAGATCGGCGAGGTCATCACCGAGCCGGCTATTCACGTCGTCTAGGGGCGCCGGGAGCCCCTCCGTCCATCAGATCCGTCTATTCCAGGCCCAGTTTTTCATCGGAAATCTCAATTTGTTTTCTTGGCGAATCCCTCTACGATCAGAGGGCGTCTCTAAGGATAAACACGCGGGGGTTACCGAATGCGGCGCGGCCTCGGTTCCGTCATGCTGAACCGGTACGCGATGGGTCTCACCGTCCTGCTGCTGATCTTCGTCGGCGGTCTCTATGTCGTGAAGTGGAACCCCTACTATCACCGGGCATTCGTGGCCGCAACCCAGCACTCCATCGGGGCCTCGATCGTTTCGGGGCAGGAGGCCGTCCCGCCGCCGGCGTCGCTGGAAGCGGCCGTGGGGTATGCCTGGGCGTATGGCAAATCGATCTGGCAGGCGATGATCCTCGGCCTCGTGCTCGGCGCCGGGGTGCAGGCCCTGGTGCCGCGGGACTGGCTGGCCCGGCTCTTCGGAGGCAGGCACTTCAAGGCGGTCGCGCTGGCCGGCCTTGCGTCCGTCCCGTCGATGATGTGAACGTGCTGTGCTGCCCCAGTGGCACTGGGGCTCAGAAACAGCGGCTGTTCCATTGGAGCATCGCTCGCGTACTGGATCGGAAACCCGATCCTCAACCCGGCGACCGTGATCTTCATGGGCTTCGTCCTCGGCTGGCACTGGGTCGGGCTGCGGCTGGCAGCGGGTGTGGTGCTGGTGTTCGGCGTCGCGTACGTCGTCCAGTGGCTCGTGCATCCCGAACCACTCCCTGGCGACGCGGGGCTGTCGATGGACCAAGTGGCGGAGGCCGATGTCCGAGGGGGTTCGATCTGGACGCGCTGGCTGGCGGCCCTGTGGAAGCTGGCCGTGGGCCTCGTCCCGGAATACGTCGTCCTCGTTCTTCTACTCGGCGCGGCCCGCGCCTGGTTCTTCCCGGCCGTGGACTCGAACGCGACTGGCTTCCTGTGGACGCTCGGCCTGGCGCTCGCCGGAACGCTCTTCGTCATTCCGACGGCGGGTGGCGCTTGGGTTCTGAGCGAGCGATTAGGGGATGTTGCGCTGGCGGAGAAACGAGAGGAGGCGGTCCTTCAGTTCGGGCGGGATGTCGGCTTCCTTCAGCTGGCGGGCGGCTTTGACCGTTCCTTTATACGTGTTTACGAAGGCAACACAGGGAGCGCAACCCTCCAGGTGGGCCTGAAGCCTGCGGGTCGTCGGGGGGTCTAGACTGCTGTCCAGGTACTCGGCGAGTAGGCTGACGATGTCCTGACACCGGCACTGCGACGGCGCTTTCCCCATCCCCGCCTTCGATCCCTCCTGAACTTTCAACACCTTATCACGGGTCCCCAGCTCCGGCAATGCGCCTTCTCCGGGAATAACCCCAATTCTTCAGATGTTCTGGAAGGCAAGAGGATTCGACCAACCCTGAACAAGGAGGCAGATTCATGAAGGCAATATGTCGAGTCGGGCTGGTGGCGGTGCTGGCCCTGGCGATTGTGGCGGCCCCAGCGTGGGCCCAGAAGTTGACGGGGAAGCCCGTCACCGTCACGGGTCGGGTGGTGGACAACGTCTGCGTCTGGCCGGCGGGGCTCAAGGGGGAGAGCCATAGGGAGTGCGCCATCGGCTGCGACAAGGCCGGGGTGCGGATGGCCCTCCTGGACGAGAAAGCCAACGTGCTCTACACGGTGATGGCCGACGCGCCGTTCAAGGATCCGAACGCCCCGCTCCGGGACCACTTCGAGCGGATGGTGACGGTGAAGGGGACCCTCTACACGGCGCCCGGCGGCCAGAAGATCCTGGCTGTCCAGGAGGTGAAGACGGCCCAGGCGGCGAATCCATGCGCGGCCAAGAATCCCTGCGGCGCCAAAAAGTAGCGGAATAGAATGGGGGGCGATGGCTCCCTCCCGTCGCCCCCTCCTTTTCCTTCCCTTCCTCTTGCTCCTGCTCCCGGGGGCCGAGGCTCAGAAGCCATGGACGGAGGGCGAGCAGCTCGACTTCCTCCGCCGGCACTGGTCGCGCCCCGTTTCGCCCCAGGGGAAGCCTTCCGCCCGCTGGAGCCCGCTCGAGGCGTCGCTCCTTCCCGAGAGCTGCGGCACCTGCCATCCCGCCCAGCTCGCCGACTGGAAGGAAAGCCTCCACGCCAAGAGCATGGGGCCCGGGGTGAAGGGCCAGCTCGTCGAGATGCTGGCCAGCGACACCGACTCGGCGCTCGGGTGCTACGCCTGCCACGCCCCGCTCAGCGAGCAGCAGGAGAAGGTCGCCGGGCGGAAGGGCGGATTCACGCCCAACGCGGCGTTCGATGCGAGGCTTCAGGTCAAGGGGCTCACCTGCGCGGCCTGCCACGTGCGGAGGCACCAGCGCTTCGGCCCGCCGAAGCGCGACGGATCGCTCGCGAGCGAGCTCCCGCGGGAGCGCCTTCCCCACAACGGCGCGACCCGCACGCCCGCGTTCCTGCGGGCCGAGTTCTGTAGGGACTGCCACCAGTTCCCCCCCGACGGCTTCGCGTTGAACGGGAAGCTCCTCGAGAACACCTATGCCGAGTGGAAGGCGAGCCCCTTCGCTCGGGCGGGGGTCCAGTGCCAGGACTGCCATATGCCCGACCGCCGACATCTCTGGCGGGGGATCCACGACGCCGAGATGGTCCGGTCGGGCGTCAGCGTCGCCTTCTCCACCGACAGGGCGAGCTATGCGGTCGGCGATACTCTCGAGGTCACGCTCACGGTCATCAACGAGAAGGTCGGCCACTCCTTCCCGACGTACGTGACGCCCCGGGTGGTGGTGTCGGGCGAGCTGATCGATCGGTCGGGGCGCGTGGTGGCCGGAAGCCGGCAGGAGCAGATCATCGGGCGCGAGGTCACCCTGGACCTCACGCGGGAGCTCTTCGACACGCGGCTGGCCCCCGGCGAAAGCGCGACGTTCCGCTACCGGCAGCGGCTGCCGGGCGCCGGGCTCACGCTGCGGGTCGCGGTCACCGTGTATCCCGACCACTTTTACGTGGGATTTTTCGAGGCCCTCCTGGCCGGTGGGGCGGGAAAGGGGACCGCCCAGGTGCGGGAGGCTCTTCGCGCCGCTCGAAGCTCGTCCTTCACTCTCTACGTCAACGAAGTGCCTTTGACCTGACCGCCGTCGATCGAGCCGTTGCCTTCGGGCAGCATGGCGTGTACCCTGGGGCAACGTCATGCGCCTGGCGCTCCTGACGCCCTTTGACTTCCCCTCGGTGCGCGGCAACGCCATCACCGTCAACCGGATCGCGCGCGGCCTCCGAGAGCGGGGCGCCGATCTCCAAGTTTGGGATTGCTCCGTCGTTCCCGCGGGCCGCGTGGAGCGCGAAGTCGAGGCCTCCCGCCCCGCGCTCATCCACGCCTTCCACGCCTTCCGCGTGGGGCCCCTGGCCCTGAGGCTGGCCCGAAAGCTGGAGGTGCCGCTGCTGGTGACGATCACGGGCACCGACGGCAACCACGATCTCTTCGATCCCGACCGGGCCCAGACGGTGCGCCGCGTTCTGGAGGGCGCCTCCACCGTGACCGTCTTCCACGACACGATGCTCACGCGGATCTCGCGCGCCCTCCCCGACCTCGCCGCCAAGATGGTCGTGATTCCCCAGAGCGTCTCGTTCGGAGCCGGGCCGCCGTATCCGCTCGCCGGACGCCTCAGTCTCCCGGCCGAGGCCGTCGTCTTCCTCTTTCCGGCCGGGATCCGCATGGTGAAGAACCCGCTCTTCCCGCTGTCCCCCCTGGAACGCCTCGCGCCGCGCTTCCCCTCCCTCCGGCTCGTATACGCGGGGCCGATCCTCGATCCGGACGAGGGCGAGCGCCTGCTCCGAGCCATCGCGGGGCGTCGCTGGGCCGCCCACCTGGGCACGGTGCCGCACAGCCAGATGCAATCGCTTCTGGAGGCGTGCGACGTGGTGCTGAATTGCTCGCTCTCCGAGGGCGGCATGGCCAACTCCGTCCTGGAAGCGATGGCGTGCGCCCGGCCCGTCCTGGCCTCCGACATCGAGGGGAATCGCTCGCTCGTCGAGGACGGGGTCACGGGGTTCCTGTTCAGAGATCCGCAGGAGTTTGAGGCCAAGGCCCTCCGGCTCCTCGGGGATCCCGGGCTCCGGCGATCGCTCGGGCTGACGGGGCAGACGCGCGTCCGTGCGCTCTACGCCCCCGAGCGCGAGCTGGAGGGCTATCTGGGCCAGTACCACCGGCTGGTGCCGGCTCGCTCGGCCGGCGACTTTCTGCTGCGCGAGGGCCGCTGAGGCGCGCGTCGCGCGCAAAAATTGCCGTGAGCGCTTCAACCTGATAGGCTAGGCTTAGAGGCAAACATCTCGTCGGGCCGAAAGGGAGGCATGATGACGAACGCCGAGCGTGTCCAGGAATTCGTCGAGGCCTTCGGGAGCCTGAAAGGGGAAGTCGGGAAGGTCATCGTCGGGTACGAGGAGGTTGTCACCGACGTCCTCGTGGGTCTCTTCGCCGGCGGGCACGTCCTCCTCGAAGGGGTGCCCGGCCTCGGCAAGACCCTCCTGGTCAAGACCCTGGCCGCGGGGCTCGAGCTCTCGTTCTCCCGGATCCAGTTCACGCCCGACCTCATGCCCGCCGACATCATCGGCACGAACATCATCCTGGAGGATCCCGAGGGGCGGAGGCACTTCCAGTTCCAGAAGGGGCCGATCTTCGGCCACATCCTTCTCGCCGACGAGGTGAACCGCGCCACCCCCAAGACCCAGTCGGCGCTGCTGGAGGGGATGCAGGAGGGGAGCGTCACCGTGTCCGGAATCTCGCACCCCCTGCCGTCGCCGTTCTTCGTCCTGGCCACCCAGAACCCGATCGAGATGGAGGGCACGTACCCGCTTCCCGAAGCCCAGCTCGACCGATTCCTCTTCAAGCTCCGCGTGACGTATCCGGCGCTGGAGGAGCTCAACGAGATCATCGACCGGACCACCCGGGCCCGGGAGACGGAGGTCCGTCGGGTCATGACGGGCCCCGAAGTGCTCCGCTTCCGCGAGCTGGTCCGGGAGGTTCCCATCGCCGCTCACGTGCGCGAGCTGGCCTCCTTCATCGTCATGGCCACCCATCCCCAGTGGGAGCACGCGCCGGAGGTCACCCGTCGCTTCGTCCGCTACGGATCGAGCCCGCGGGGAGCCCAGGCGCTGGTGCTGGGCGGCAAGGTGCGCGCGCTCGCCCAGGGGCGCTACAACGTGAGCGTGGAAGATCTCAAAGCCGTGGCGCGGGCGGCGCTGCGGCACCGGATCATCCTGAACTTCGAGGGCGAAGCGGAAGGTGTGGACGTGGACAGCCTGATCGGGGACGTGCTCGAGCGGGCGGAGGCGATGAGCCGCAAGGGCAAAGAAGTATTCCTGCGGTAAGCCGGAGGGGGCCAAGCATGGCGGACGCGGACGTCCTCGAACGTCTTGTCGCTCAGGTTGGCTGGCAGATCCGGCGGCGCCGCGCGGAGTTCTACGGGCTCCGCGGCCTCTTCTACGGCGCGATTGTCGGGCTCGTCCCGCTCCTGCTGAAGAGCGCCGTGGGCCCCGCAGCGCCGCTGATCGCACTGGGTGTGGCGCTCCTCGGCGCCGCGGCCGGTGCGCTGAGGGGGCTGACGCTGCCGATTCCCGCCGCCGATGCGGCGCGCCTCGCCGACCGGACGTTCGGTCTTCAAGATCGCGTGGCCACGGCCCTGGAGTGGGGAAGCCGGCCCGACCGGAGCCCGCTGGTGGATCTCCTGGTGGCGGACCTGACGGCGCGCCTCCAGGACCTCGACGGGCGCGGCGTCGTCCGGCGCCGCTGGCCGCGGGAGCTCCGGCTGCTCCTCCTCCCGGCGGTCCTGATGGTTCTCCTCGCCCTCGCTCCGCCAATCCCGTTTCCGGCGGGGCGGCTGCCCGTCTTTTCCTCGTCGGATGACGCCGAGACCCCCGAGGAGCGGGGGGCGAAGGTCCTCACCGACGAGCGACCCAAGGCGGCCAAGCGCGAGCCCCTGCAGCACGCGGAGATCCTGGAGCGGAACCTCTCGGCCCGCGGGGGCGCCACCGGCGGCAGCCAGCCGGGGGATCTCGCCGCGCTCTTCAAGGACACCGCCCTCGCCGCCCAGCGTCCCGACTTCCAGAGCTTCCTCAAGAAGGGCGACGAGCGGCTCCGCATGCTCGAGCAGGTCGACCGTCTGCCGGACCTGAAGCGCGACTTCACCCAGAGCCAGTACAAGATGATCTTCCAGCGGCGGAAGGAACTTTTCGGCGGCCTCCGGCCCGACCAGATCTCTCCCCAGAAGCTCCGGGAGTTGCTCGAGGAGATGCAGCGCATGGGACGCAAGGGCGGAGACTGGGGCGGGGACATCGGGGAGGGGATGGAGGGGCTGGAATCGGGGCAGACCGACCGGGCCATGGAGGCGATGGAGCGCGCGCTCTCGAAGATGCGGGCCATGGAGGAGCGCGGTCGGGACGGGCGCGGGCTCCGCGGCGGGCGTGAGGAAGGCCGCCGGGGCGGTCGCGGCGCCGACCGGGGCGGGAGCGGGAGCGACATGGACGCCGACTTCGGCGAGGGGGAGGGGCTCCTGCCGGGCAAGGGGCGGAATCCCAACCCCAAGGGGGACCCCACCGAGCGCCTGCGCGGAAATCCCTTCGACGCCGGGGTCGAGGGCGAGGCGCGCTCGGGCCGGAAGGAAGGCTACGACACCAATCTCCTCGGCAAGGGCACCAACGTGCCTTCCCGTCTTCAGTACATGGGCGTCTTCGGCCAGTACCGGAAGATGATGGAAGAGGCCATGGCGCGGGAGCAGGTCCCCCGGGACTACCAGTCGCAGGTGAAGGAGTACTTCGAGTCGCTGGAGGAGCGCCGGTAGTGGCGGGCCGACTGACTTCGCCACGACCCACTTCGTGGGTG
>LDXP01000031.1 GCA_001443385.1 Candidatus Rokubacteria bacterium CSP1-6 | reverse complement strand
CGGCGCACCTGCTGGCGGAGACCGGGCGCTTGAGTCGGGATCGGGTGGTCTTCGACACGCTCGGAGGGGCGCTCTCCGTGACCGTCTCTCCGACGCCGGACGGGATCCTGATCTGGCTCGAGCCCGCGCTTCCCGCCTGCGCCCCCTACCCCGAAGCGCTCGGCCCGGTGCTCGATGCCCTCAAGGTCAGCGCCGATGGTGTGGGCTCCTGGGCGCCGCCGGCGCTGAGCGGTGAACGAGATCTCCTGATCCCCGCGGCGGGGCTCGAGGTCTTGAAATCTCTGGCTCCTGACATGAATCGCCTCGCGCGGCTCGGTGACGAACGCCGAATCCGGGGCTTCTGCCTCACCTCGCGCGAGACCCTCGATCGCGACTCGCTGACTCACAGCCGCTTCTTCGCGCCCCACTACGGGATCCCCGAGGACCCCGTCAGCGGCTCTGTCCACGCTGCGATCCCCGTCTGGCTCTGGCAGGCCGGCCTCCTTACCGCGGCTGGCGGTGTTACCAGGTTCCAGGCCGAGCAGGGCGATTCCCTCGGCCGCCCGGGCCGCCTCCAGGTGGAACTCCACGTGGCCGACGGCCGGCCGGCTCGCGTCAGGGTCGGCGTCCGGGCCGTGACGGTCCTCAGGGGAACCCTCCGGCTGGAATGACGGAACCGCAGGCGGGCGACGATCGTTTATAAGCCAACAGCTCCTGTCCCCTTTGCCTGTTCACATATTCACGAGGAGGCGTCCATGGCCCAGAAGCGCTACGTTAACCCCCTGAGCCGTCGCGAAGTCTTGAAGTTCGGCGCCTACACGACCGTCGGGGGCGTCCTGACGCCGGGGATTTCGCGGGCCCAGGCCATTCTGACCGACACCAAGGGGATCACCGCCCGAGACATCCAGCTCAACGTCGGCGGGACCATGATCGCCGCCTACGACGCCCGCCCCGAAGCCGTTGGGCGCTACCCCATCATCGTGACGCTCTCGGGCTTCACCGGCAACAACGAGCACCACAAGGACGTCGTCCGCCGCTTCGCCAAGGAAGGCTTCTACGCCATCTCCCCGGAGCTCTTCCACCGCGAGGGCGGGATGCAGGGGAAGAACTTCCAGGAGATGAGCCGCGTCTCCGGCGCGATCACGCGCGCCCAGTACCTCGGCGACATCAAGGCGGCCGCGAACTACGCGAAGCAGCAGTCCTGGGCCCGGGCCGACCGGCTGGGCGCCACCGGCTTCTGCGGCGGTGGGGCGACAGCGATGCACTTCGCCACCGAGTACCCGGGCGTAATGGCGGTGGTGCCGTGCTACGGCCCCCTCGGTCCCAGGTACAAGGATTACACGGGGGATGCCTTTAGCCTCGTGGACAAGCTGACCATGCCCATTCTCGGGCTCTACGGCGAGGCGGACGGCGGCATTCCCGCGGCTGACGTGAAGCGCTTCGAGGCCACCCTGAAGAAGAAAAACTCCAACGTGGAGTTCGTCCTCTACCCGGGCGCTCCTCACGCCTTCTTCTCCGACGACCGCCCGGAGGTCTATCGGAAGGAGGCAGCCGAGGACGGCTGGAAGCGGTGTATCGCCTTCTTCACGAAGCACCTGAAAGCCTAGGCGCGGGCCGTCCTCACTTTCTGGTACACAAACGAGACGCCGAGGAGGACGAGCCCCAAGATCAGGAAGGAGACGATCCGATAGAGGGTGGAGATCGTCGAGAGATCCACGACGAACACCTTGACGATCGTGAGGCCGAAGAGGCCGAGGGCGGCGTAGCGGACGACCGGCGCCGACCGGATGAACCCCCAGGCCATGGCGGCCGCGGCGTAAAGCGTCCACAGCACCGACAGGCCGACCTGCGCCCGCCACTCGATCTCCCGGGCGAGATCCCACCGGCGCGCCGCTCGCGCCGCGTCGGCGCCGACGTCCTCGTAGCGAACCCAGCCGAGACTCAAGACGTAGAGGAGCACGGCGCCCGCTGCGGCGGACAGGGCCTGGCCCACCTTCGCCGCCTCGCCGGTAGGCGCGGCCCGCCTGAGCCAGCCGGCAACCACGGCCAGCGCCGCGCAGGCGGCGATCCGCGTGACCAGCGGGCCGTTCACGAGGCTCGCCGCGGCCGCCCGCGCCAGGTGATCGTCGTAGATCAGGACCCGCGACAGGAGGACGGCGGCCAGGAGCGGCGTCGCCACGAAGAACGCCAGGCCGCGCGACAGCCAGGCGAGGGCGCCCAGCGCCAGGAGCTCAGCGATCAGAAGCCTCGCCGGCCAGAGTCCCGTCGGCTCCCGCCAGAACAGCACTCCCAGGACCACGCTGCCGAGGACCCAGAGGAACCCCTGGAAGCCCTTGGGGGTCAGAAGCCAGAGGTGACGCGGCCCGAGCGCCCCCGCCGCCACGCCCGCCCAGGCCAGGGCGACGACAACCAGCAGGTGCACCAGGAACGAGAGATTCCAGAGGGGGACGAGGGCCGGATGCCAGTACGGGTCCACCGCGAGCACGCGGAAGGTCGCCAGCAGCAGGGCGGCGAGGCCTCCCCAGACGGCGACGGGCGTCGTCACCCTGGGTCCCACCATCAGGAGCACCGCCCCCTGAGCTGCCCAGGCCAGGGTGATCCAGGGACCATCGAGCCCCAGCGGAATCGCCAGGGTCAGGAAGACGATCGCCACGCCCAGATGGATGTCGCCGGTCGGATCGTCGTCCGCGACGCGCTCACCGTACACGGCCGCGAGGATCGCGTACAGCACCGCGAGGGCCAGGGCGTAGGGCGCCTCGGCGGCCGGCCACCAGCGCTCCAGCGTGACGTACACGGCCCAGAAGTAGCCGGCCGCGTTCGCGACGACGAGCGCCAGATCGATCTCCACCCAGCGCCGGCGCTCGGTCCACTCGCGCACCAGCGGCACCGCCAGGAACAGCAGGAAGAGCGCCGAGAGCAGCACGAGGCGGGTCGGGGGATGCGGCGCGGCCGGGTAGTCGAGCAGGATGGGCAGGAAGAGAATGGCCGAGCCCGCCCAGGCCAGCCGGTTGAGGGCCGGCCACGACTTGAAGAAGGCGATGGAGAGCACCAGGAGATCGAGCACGAGCAGGTAGCCGAGCAGGGCCCGCTCGTCCGGGCGCTCTTGAGCCAGCAGGACCGGCGTGAGCAGGCCGCCGATCAGGGTCAGCACCGCAATGATCTGCGGTGACCGCGAACATGGCCGCGAAGGCCGAGGCCACGCCGACGAAGTGGTAGAGGGCGTAGGCGGCGTAGAGCGAGAGGTAGAGCACCCCCAGGCCGCCCCCCGCCAGCCCCTCGCTGAGATACGGTAGGTCCTCGCGCCGGTGCAGGATCAGGCCGGACGCCAGGAGCGCGACACCGGCAAGGAGCCCCATCATCACCCGGACTTCAGGACCGATCAGGTTGTTCTCGAACGCCCAGCGAAGGAAAAAACTGACCGCGAAGAGGATGGCGATGATGCCGACCCAGGTTGTCCACCGCGCGCCGATGCGCTGCTCCAGGTCGAGCGTCCCGCCGGGCGGCGCGGGGGGCGGAGCGGGCGGCGGGGGTGGGGGCGCGGCCCCGGGAGCCTGCGGCCTGGCGAAGACGCCGGCCGGCGGGGGACCCAGCGTCGGCTTCGGGGGGGCGGCGACCGGCGCTTCGCGATCGGTCCCTGCCCCTTCCTCGAGGGTCCACACCCGGTGCAGCAGGCCGCGCACCTGGGCTTCCAGCTCGGCAATCCGCTCCTCGAGGCTCGCCATTCGCCCCGTCTTCTACTCGGGCAGCCTGAGCTGCAGCAGGAGCGCGGGGTCGATCCGCGTTTGGCGGAGGTGGGCGGCGAAGTGGAGGTGCGGGCCTGTCGCTCGGCCGGAGGCGCCGACCCGGCCGATGATCTGGCCGCGCTCCACCCGGTCTCCGTCCGAAACGTCGGCCCGCTCCAGGTGAAAGTAGAGCGTGTAGAGGCCGAGACCGTGGTCGAGGACGACGAGACGCCCCGGGAAGAAGTACTCGGCCACCAGCGCCACGTGCCCCGCGTTGGCCCCCACCACGGGCGTGCCGGCGTCGGCCGAGTAGTCGAGCCCCGCGTGCGGAGCGCGCGGTTGGCCGTTGATGATCCGCCGGGCCCCGAACCCCTCGCCGGCGTCGGGGACGCCCACCGGCTTGGCAAAGCGCCCCCGCCAGTGCCGCTCGGGGGTGATCGTCGCGTAGAGCGTCCGGAGACGCTTGGACTCCTCCTCCACCCGCTGGAGGGTCGGCGCGTCCAGCTCCACCATCTCTCTGGGCAGCGTCAGGCGCTGAACGGGGAACTTGCGCGCTCTGATCTGGAGCCTGCCCGACGCCTTGAGGGGCCGGTCCCGCGCGTCCATGACGCCGACCCGCCACGTGGCCATGCCCGGCCGGGCCTCGAGATCGATCCCCGCCAGCGCCGCGTAGCCGTCCCCGTAGGGAAAGAACGTCAGCGGCTGGCCTGCCAGGCTCCCCTCTACCGCCTTGGCATCCGGGAGGCCGGTGACGAAGACCATCGCGACATCCCCCTGGCGGACCACCCGGGGCTCCCAGCGCACCGACAGGGCCTCGCGGGCCTGAGCCGGAGCCGCGGCCACGAGCAGGGCGAGGAGAAGTGCGAACGCCATAGGCCTATTGTACGAGGAGAGGCGCTGACGACGAAGAATCTAGGAGAGGAGGACTACGGATAGGGGCGGCCGTTGACAAAGAGCCGCGTCAAGAGCGGCGTGCCGTCGGCGGTGAGGGCGACCTCGGCCTCCATCTTCCCGCGCGGCGGGGTCCCCTTCCCCTCCCGCACGTAGTAGTGCTCGATCCCGTAAAAGACGTGCACCCCCTCGCGGCCCTGGCGCTGAAACGTGCCGACGATCAGACGCTGGCCGGAAGCCAGCCGAAGCTTTTCTTCGGAAAGGCTGGCGGCCGCCACCTCCCAGACCTCTCCCCGCGGAGCCAGGGCCACGTACACGCGGGCGCCCGGCCGGACGCCGGCGGGTGACGTCGCGAAGGCCGACGAGGGGATATCGGCGATCTTGTAGCCGAGGCGGATGTAGTCCCCCCGGAGCAGATCCCGCGGATCGTGCTGGACGACCTCGAGGCGCACCGTCACGGAGCGGGCGCGGGCGGTCTCGAGGCTCGCCGCCCAGCCGATCAGGACGAGGGCGTGGATGAGGACAGCCGCCCGGAAGACCCTGCGCCGCATCAAGTAAGCTCCCGGGCGGTCGCCTGCGCCGTCATCCGCCGCCGCATCCGCTCGAGCCCCCACCCCAGCAGCAGCACGAAGACACCGGCGGAGAAAAAGAGCACGCTCGTCTGGAGCATGCCCCCGAAGAGGTCGATGTATCGGGCTATGGCGTGGACGCCGATGAAGACGACGCCCCAGTTGATCCAGGACCTTCGATCCCAGCGCGCGCCGTACAGAATGATCGCCAGGCAGGCGGCGAAGAGGAGGAACCAGTTGAGGAAGGCCAGGGTGCGGAAGACCTGCCACGGCGCGCCGAACCCAATGGCGACTTTCAGGGCGAAGAGGTAGAGAAGGAGCACGAGCAGCACTGCCAGGAACCCCAACCGGTTAGGGGGCGAATCCTGGGGCAGCCGGTAGGTGGCCACCGCGACAGCCAGGAGCGCCAGAGCCAGGAGCGCCAGCAGCGTGAAGGACACCGCGCCCGAGTGGGTCGCGTCCTCCTTCCGCCAGGAGAAACCGAGCGTCAGCAGCCCGCCGAAAAGGGCCATCAGGCCCAGTTGCTCGAGCAACTGGCGGAGCCGCCGGTACTCCCCGTCGCCGTGGATGACCCCGAGGCCAAAGAACACCATCCCCCCGGTCGCGAACGCCATCGGGAAGAAGAGATCGTTCAGCCGCACCGCCTCGCCGAGCGGGGTGGTCGGGTCCTCGCTCGCCAGCCCGAACCAGGCCGCCACGCCCAGGAACCCCAGCCCGCCGAGCGCCATCGAGGGGAGCGCGTAGGCCGCCGGCAGCAGCAGCACCCACCAGAGGAGCCACGGGTCCGAGGGGTGGCCGGAGAGGTTGTAGATCTGGCCGATCAGCGCGATGCCGATCAGGAGGAGGCTGCCGCCGATCACCAAGAGCCCCTCGCCGAGCCTCGGGTGGTCGCGATCCCGAAGGGCGAGGCCGCTCCAGTGAGCGATCCCCATGAGCACGACGACGCCACCCAGCTTGACCCACCGGTGGATCCCTTCCCAGTTGTGGGCGACCACCAGGGCGATCCCGCTGGCGATCAGGGCGCCCCCGATCAGGGAGAACAGGACGATCGGCCGGGAGAACCACGCGGCGTCGGCGGGGTAGCGCGCGAGGATCTGCTCGCCCTGCGCGGCCGAGATCAGATTGTCGCCGACCCAGTTCCGGATTTCGGCAGCCAGCCGGGTGGCGAAGCGGTCGGCCACCCCGCTAGCCTTTCGGTTCGTCGGGGCGCTGCTGGCGGAGAAACTGCTCGATCTCGGCCACGAGGTCCGAGGCGGGCGGGAGCTCTTCCGCGGGGGGAACCGGCTCGGGCTCCTCTTCTTCGGCGGCCTTGGCTTCCAGCTTCTTCACGTAGGCGGCGACCTTGGCGTTCTGGGAGACGATCTCCGCGAGGTTCTTCTCGAACTGCTTCGTCGCTTCTTCGAGGTCCGTCAGATCCACCCGGGCGTCCAGCAGTCCGAGGACGCGCTGGACCAGCGCCAGCGCCGCCTTGGGGTTCTCGATGCCCGAGACGTAGTGGGGGACGTTCGCCCAGAGGCTGGCCGTGGCCATCCCGTGCTCCCGGCAGGTCGTGTTCAGCACGCCGACGATCCCCGTCGGCCCCTCGTAGCGGGTCGGCCGGATCCCGAGGCGCCGTGCCAGCTCGGGGTCGGTCGCCGTCCCCACGAGCCGTACCGGTTTCGTGTGGGGCACTTCCGCCAGCAGCGCCCCCAGCGTGAGGACGAGGGAGACCTGGCAGGTGCTGGCCAGCTCCAGCACCATCGCGCAGTAGGTCTGCCACTTGAGGTGCGGCTCGATGGCCACGCCGACGATCACGTCGCGCGCCAGCTCGGGCTCCTGGACGATCGAGAACTCCGTGGCCGGCCAGAGGATCTCCCGCTCCGTTTCAGAGCCGGCTTTGAACCGCACCTGGGGCCGCGCCAGGCCGAAATGGTAGAACTCCTCGGGATCAATCCGGGCGAACTTCTCGGCCGACCAGGCCCCGATCAGGAAGCGCGCCGCCGTGGTGGCTGCCTCGGCAGCGTCGTTCCACCCCTCGAAGGCCATGATCAGGATCGGCCGGCGCAGGTTGTCGGGGAGCGTCTCGATCACCAGCGGGCTCGTCATCGGGTCATGCCCCCGTCTGGACGGGATTGGCCGGGTCGGCTTCCCACTCGTACCAGGAGCCGGCGAAGTTGGCGGCGTCGGGGTAGTCCAGGAGCTTCAGCGCGAAGAGCCCGACCGCCGCCGAGACGCCCGCGTTGCAGTAGGTGATCACCCGCCGGTCGGGAGTGACCCCGGCGGCCTCGAACATCTTCCTGATCTCCGGCGGATTCTTCCACGTCCTGTCGGCGGCGTTGAAGAAGCGGGTGACCGGGACGTTCACGGCGCTGGGAATCCGCCCCTTGCGCTCGCCCCGCCCGATCTCGCCGGCGAACTCCCTCGGGTGCCGGCAGTCCACGAGCGCCGCTGTCCCGTTGCCCATGGCGGCCCTGACCTCGGCGGTTCCGACCCGCCAGCCGGGCTGGACGTGCGGCGTGAAGACGGCCGGCGCGTGCCGGGGGAGATCGGCCGTTACCGGCCGTCCCTCCTGCTGCCACTTCGTCCACCCCCCGTTGAGGACCGCTACCTCGCCGTGACCGTAGTAGTTGAGCGCCCACCAGAGGCGCGGCGCGATGCCGCCCGTGTCGTCGTACACCACCACCGCGTGGCCGTCGCCGATGCCCAGCCGCTCCATCAGGGCCTTGAAGCGCGCGGGACCGGCCAGGGTCATGTGGATGGGCGCCACCGGCTCGACGATGTCGTCGGTCCAATCGATGAACACCGCGCCGGGGATGTGGGTTTCCAGGTAGGCCTCGCGCTGGGCGAGGTACCACGGCTTGGGCTGGTCGGGCGGCTTGATGATCCCGCGGATATCCACCACCCGGAGCCGGGGATCGTCCAGGCGGGCCACCAACCAGTCGGTCTCCACCAGGAGCGAATCACAGCGGGCGCGCATCACGTTCAGTCTAGCACGAAAAGGGGTTGACGCGTGCCGGGCGCGCGCGTAGCATAGCGAGGGATTCGTGAGCGGTTCACCCTCAGGGGAGGAAACTTCAATGCGAACCGGAATCACGCGAGCGCTGCTCCTCGGCGGCGTCCTGCTCGCTGCCTCTGCCTGCGCCACATCCGAAGAATGGGGCGAGTGGGGGAAGCATCCCACCCACTTCGCGTCGGGGGGGCACGCGATGTTCTCGTTCCGGAACACGGAAGGGTCGGCGCCGCGGGTCAGGCGCACCGAGATCGATCGGGCGCGGGCCGAGCAGTGGTGGGGCAAGGTCATCACGGTCTCCGCCGAACAGATCATCCAGCAGTAGCATGGGCGCCCGCTCGCTGCTGATCGCGCTCGTCCTCGTGGCGCTCGCCGGTGGGGCCGTGGCGGCTCCCCCGGAGGAGGCCATCGTCGCCCTCGACAAGTACACCACCGAGAAGGCCCGGACGCTCGCGACGACGTTCACCCCCCAGTTGCGTCAGATCTACAACCGGGTCTATCACTGCCGGCCCTGGCTGGACGTGCGAAAGGGGGGGCTCGGCTTCACCCGCGCCGTCGGGCAGCCCGGCGACGACCGCTTCCTGAATATCTGGGTCTGGGTGGAGCAGGAGATCACGCCGGAGTTCGCCGGCCTGGGCAGCGCCGCGCGGCGCGCGTCCGCGATGTTCTCCCGGCACGGCGTGGACCTTCTCCGGCACCTGGCCGCCGACGCCCGCGTCTTCGGCGACCCCGCGCTGGCGGGCTACTCCGTCATCCTCACCTGGCTCAAGCCCGACGGGCGAGTCGGCAACGAGGAGACCGCCGAGACGCTGGGCGTGTTCGCGGACAAATCCAGCGTGCAGGCCTTCCTGGCCAAGCAGATCAGCGCCCGGGAGTTCGTGGAAAAGGCCACCATCGTCGCCTTCGACGGCAAGGACCGGCTGGGACAGCTTCCGCTGGAGGTCTGGGAGGACAACTTCGCAACGACCTTCAAGCTGAAGAATTACGAGCCCGAAGACAAGTCCCTCGGCTGCTGACGCGTGTCAGTGCCGGGACAAATGACGAGCCAGACAAGGCCCGAGGGAGGAGCCGACCGGAGCGTACGCGGTTGTACGTGAGGATCGGCGACGACCGAGAACGCCGTATGGCGAAGTCAGTTGGCCCGGCACTCAGGCGAAGAGCCTGAGGGCCTGCCGGACCGACGCAAAGCCGATCTGCCGGTAGGGCAGGCTCCGCCGCGGGAACCAGCGCAGCTCCGACACATCGCTCCCTCGGCGGAGTCGTCCCCGCGCCAGCCTGACCCGGAACACCGCGGCCAGGATCGGGAAGCCGCCGGGGCCGTACGTTTCGGTGTAGAACGCCAGGAAGCGGGCCGACCGGATCCGCGCTCCGAGCTCCTCCCTGATCTCCCGCGCGAGCCCCCGCTCGGGCGTCTCTCCCGCCTCCACAAAGCCTCCCGGAAGGTCCCACGTTCCTTGATACGGCTCAGCCGCCCGGCGAGCCAGGAGAACTTTCTCCCCTCGAACGATCAGCGCCACGCTGGCGGGAATGGGATTGCCGTAGAACGTCCAGCCGCAGCGGCGGCAGCGCAGGCGGACGCGCCCTTCTTCGCGGACGCGACGGAGCCGCCCGCCACACGCCATGCAGAACCGGTAGCGCATCCCGGGAGAGGCTTCCCCTCACCCTGCCCCACTCATATGCCTTTCACCTCTTCTCCTCTCCCCACTGGGGAGAGGCAGGGTGAGGGGGAGAGGATCCAGGTAAGGGGGAAAGGGCGGCGCTGAGGTGATCGGCGATCTCGAGAAGAGCGCGGCCCGCGGGGGTGTCGGCGTGCTCGGTCACGAAGGGGACGCCCACGTCAGCAGCGGCTGCGAGGCGAGGATCGAACGCGACCCGCCCCAGAAATGGAATCGCGAATTCGGCGGCCAGCGCCTCGCCCCCGGACCCCTCAAACAGCCCGGCCATATTCTCGACGAGCCCGAGGATCGGCGCCCCGGTCGCCCTGGCCACTGTGACCGACTTCTTGACCACCAGGTGGGAGACTTCCGTGGGAATGGTCACCAGCACCGTTCCCGACAGCGACGGCACGAGGCCGGCGACGGTGGAGAGCCGGTCGGTGCCGGGCGGCAGGTCGAGCAGCAGGAGATCGAGCGGGCCCCAGGCCGTGTCGGCGAGGAACTCGCGGAGGGCGTTCGCCTCCATGTTGCCGCGCCAGACGTGGGCCTCCGCCTGGCTCGCCGCCTCCCAGGTCACGGGCGTTTCGTCCGACGGCAGGAGCAGATCCATGGACATCACCCTGATCCCCTGGGCGCTCCGCGGCGGCTCCACCCCGGCCTCGGTGATCTTGAGCCTCATGCCGCGGACGCCGAGCATCCGGGCGATGGAGGGACCGTTGAGATCGGCGTCCAGGACGCCGACGGCGGCGCCCTGGCGGGCAAACGCCGCGGCGAGGTTGGCCGTCAGCGAGGACTTCCCGACCCCGCCCTTGCCCGAGACGATCGCCACGACGCGGCGGACCGCCGCCAGCCGGGCCTTGAGCCGGCCCTGCTGCTCTTGCACCTGCTCCGCGATGTGGGAGCCGCCGTCGCCCACGATGTCCCGGTACTTTTTCATCTCGCCGCGACTCGCTCTTCGCCGCACGCCTCGCCCCGGAGCGCTTCGACCCCCTCTTTGAAGATCAGCGGCAGCATGGCCAGGGCGGCGACCGGGTCCGCCCACCACCAGCCGGCCAGGGCGTTCAGCCCCAGACCCAAGAGGAGCGTGATCGAGAGGTAGGAGCACACCAGCGTCTCCACGGCGTCGGCGGCCAACGCCCGGCTCTGGAGTGCCCGGGCCACAGCGCGCTTTCGGAGAGCCAGGACGGGCATGACGATCGAGGAGCAGACGGCCAGGCCGATGCCCACCCAGCTCTCGGCCGGCGCCTCGCGGCTCCAGAGCTTGTGCGCCGATTCGTACAGCACGTACGCGCCCAGGGCGACGAAGGTGAGCCCGACGAACCTGAGGGCGGCCCGCTCCGCCTGCTCGACGTGGTCGTTATGAGCCCCCGCCACCTCGCGCCTGAGACGCCAGAGCACCATCAGGCCCGCGGCCGTCTCGATCACGCTGTCGAGGCCAAATCCCACCAGGGCGATGGAGCCGGCGAGGAGCCCGGCTCCGATGGCCACGACGGCCTCAACGCTGTTCCAGCCGATGGTGAACCACTCCAGCCGAATTCCTCGCTGAAGGAGAAAGTCCCGGGCGGCGCTCACTCGCGGCGGCTCCAGGCGGCGCGCGCCAGCACGGCCATCGTCGCCAGCGTGATGAGGAAGAAGATGCTCGCGCCGAGGCTCATCGGAACCTCTCCGCCGCCGGGGAGCGGAACGGAGCGAAGCTTGGGGGCGAGCGCGACGCGTCCGACCTCGAAGGCCCGGTAGGCCACCAGGAGGGTGAGGATCCGCGTGAACCAGAGGTATCCGACCCCCCGCGCGCCGCGGGCGATGAGCCAGGGGAAGACCACGATCAGGAGCGCCCCGATGATGAACCAGGCCACCATCGGTCCCGCGCCCGTTCGCCGAACCGCGACCCCCTGGCCGGCCAGGTAGACGGCGCCGATCATGTACAGGATGCCGTAGATGAAATACGCCCAGGCCGCCTGCCTGAACCGTTCTTCGCGCGTGGCCATGGCTTACCCCCGCGGGCGGAAGCGGGCGCCCCACTTCTGGCGCACCTCCGCCAGCATCTCCGTCGTGATCCGCGAGCGCCCGCTGGACCTGGCGTACGCCTCCACGGCCTTGACCACCATCCCCCGGGCGAAGGACGGGATCGCCTCCAGCCGGGCGTGGGCGCCCGCCTCCCACTGGAGCTCGTAGGACACCTCGAGGCCGAAGGTCTGCTCGGCCGGCAGGTCGATCAGGGCACCGCCGTGGGCGCCGGGCTGATAGGCACACGCCGGGTCTTCAGCGAGGTAATCGCCGTAGGTGGCGTAGGCCCGGCAGCGGCAGCCGCCGCAGATCTTCGAGAACTCGCAGGCCCCGCAGCGGCCGCCGAGCTTGGGCTCGCGGAGATCGTTGAAGACGCCGGCCGACTGCCAGAGGTCGACGAAGGAGCGCTCCCGGAGGCTCCCGGCGGACACCGGCATGTACGGGCACGGGGTCACATCGCCCGATGGCGTGATCCGGCAGTAATACTTCCCTGCCGGGCAGGAGCCGTGGGCGTAGTTCCTGAGGAGCGGCGAGGTCGGATCGAGCTCCCAGATGATCCGGCGGAAATGAGGCGCACACTTGGCGCGCAAGAGGAGATCGCCCGCGCGCCCCGCAGGGACACTCCACGGGTCCTCCTGGGCCTCGAAGACGGTCTGCGGCGCACTACCAGCTCCGTTGCCGACGCCCTGGCACTTCGCCAGGTACGTCAGGATCTTCTCGTACTGCGCCGGCGTGATGTCGGTCAGGCTCTCCCCGCGCCCGGTGCGTACCAGGAAGAAGAAGTTCAGGACCCGGGCGCCGAGCTCCCGGGCCAGGTCGATCATGGCCGGGATCTCGTCGACGTTCCAGTCGGTGACTGACATGTGGAGGGAGAAGTCGATGCCTTCGGCGGCGAGGACTTTCGTCGCGCGCACCGCCCCCTCCCAGGCGCCGGGGAGGCGGCGGAAGGCGTCGTGCTTCCGGGCGTCCGTGGAGTCGAGGGAGAGGCTCGCCCCCTGGACCCCGTGCTCGCGCAGGAGGCGCGCCTGCTTCTCCCGGAGGAGCACCCCGTTCGTGCCGACGACGACGGTGAACCCGCGGGCGCGGCCCGCCGCCGCCAGGGTGAAGAGGTCTTTGCGGAGGAGCGGCTCGCCGCCCGTGAGGATCAGGAAGACGTTGGGGTTGACCTGGGCGATCTCGCCCATGATCCGGAGGCACTCTGGGGTGGAGAGCTCGCCCGAGGCATCGGCGCCCGGGAACGCCGACAGATAGCAGTGCGCGCACGTGAGATTGCAGCGCTGCGTCAGGTTCCACGAAACCGAGTAGGCTTTGTAGCTCACGGTATGGTGCCCCCTCACCCTGCCCTCTCCCCCTGCGAGGGGGAGAGGATCAAGGTGAGGGGGTGGCTATTCCTTTCGCTGGCGGATGTAGCCGGCGATGACCTCGTTCATGGTGTTGCGGGCCTGGCCGATCCCCTCCTCGCAGAGGGCAAGGTCGATCGTCGTGGCGGCCTTCTCCCGCGCGACCTTCTCGATCTCCTCGCGGGTCATGTCGCGCATGAAGCCGGCCGGGACGCGGTTGAGCCGGGCCGTCGCATCCGGAGTCCACGCGAACTCCCCCGTCTCACCGTTACCCCCGTTGCCGCCCGGCAGTTGCGCCGGCTCGAACGTGGTCCTGGCGATGAGGGTCTCCCAGCCGGCGCCGAGCTTGTCGCGCCCCACGGTCTCTTCGATCATCGGGAAGGCGAGGTCCTTGGTGATCACGGGGATCCGCTTGGAGCGGGCGTACTTCTCGATGCGGGCCTTCGCCCGGCGGCGGAGGTAGGCGTCGGTGACTTCCCGGAGGCCATCCCGGGCATCAGCGGCCCACTTCACCGTGATCCCGGGGAGCGTCTCCTCCTCTTCGACACCGCCCTGCTCAGCCGCGATGGCCTCCACGACCGCCCGGTCGATCAGCTGGAACTTGTCGGCCTCCGCCTTGCACACGGGGCAGCGCACCACCGGGTTGGGTCCCTTGACGGTGTAGCCGCAGACCGAGCAGATGGCGGTCACGCTTTGATTCTCGGCGCGGAGCTTCGCCACCGCGACGTCTTCCGCCAGGATCTGCATCTTCTCGGCCATCCGCGCCGGCATGAAGATCGCCATGGCCTCGTTGATCACCTTGGAGGTGATGACCGTGTGCCCCTGCTCGATGGCGTAGCGGAGCAGCGCGGTGCGCGCGACACCCTTGACCTGGGGCGGGACCCGGTTCATCCGCGCTTCCGCCTCTTCGGTCCAGGAGATGATCTCCTCCGCCTTGACGTCCAGGGGCGGATAGAACTTCCCGCCGGTGAGGAGCACGTTGCAGGGCGCCAGGCGCAGCAGGTTCTCGGTATTGGAGCCGAGATCCATCTCGTCCTCGTCCGAGTGCACGCCGATACGCCCCAGAATCAGCAGCCACGGCGCTCTGCGCCGGCAGTACTGGAGGACCTTCTCGAAGCACTTGCCGTCCAGCAGCGTGATGCCCATGTCCACGCCGTCCTCGCGGGCCAGCTTGCGGGCGATCTCCAGGTGGGACTGGTAGATCTTGGCCAGGCCGGTGTCGATGATCTCCTCATGGAGCTGCTCCTGCTCCTTGATTCTGAAGATCTTTGACGCCTTCTCCGAGAGGACGCCGACGATCCCGTTGAACATCGCGTAGTGCAGATAGGGGTCGTACACGGCCACGGCCTCCACCGGTCGGTTGAGGGCCTTGCCGAGCCCGATGGCCAGCTTGAGGCCGTTGAAGGACTGGGGGCTCCCGTCCAGGCCTACGACGATCGCGCCCGGGCGGTCGGGCTCGAGGGTCTTGACCACCAGGGTGTCCGTCTTCACCCGCCGGATGAAGCGCTCGGTCACCGACCCCAGCTGGCTGTCCTTCACCGCGCCCATGCCGAGGGCGCCAATGATCACCAGGTCGCAGCCGGAGCCCCGGACGTCCTCGATGAGCACCTTGTAGTGCTTGCCGTCGATCATCTTCCGCTCAAAGGAGAGGCCGGCCGCCTCGGCCTTCTGCGCCATCACGTCCAGGTAGGAGTCGGAGATGAGCTGGAGGCCCATCGCGATGAGGGAGTCGTGGATCTTCCGCTGCCGCTCCAGCTCCGTCTCGTCCTTGTACTCCTCGGGGAGCGTGTACTCCATCTGCTTGAACCGGTAGTCGTGGAGCCGCGCGGCGTACACGTGGCAGCCGGTGAGCCGCGAGCCGAACGCCCGGCCGAGCTCCACCCCCAGGTCGATGGCCCGGTTCGAGTGGTCCGAGTTGTCCACCGGGACGTAGATATGCTTGAACATTCGCGTCTCCTTATTTGATCTCGAAATCGACCGCGGCCGACCCGCCCCGAGGGATGGTGACTTCTCGCTGGAGCCGCCACTCCTCGTAAACGGGCCGCCCGTCCTTGTCCACGCCCTTCGGAGTGAAGCCTTCATGCCACATGGTGACCCGGTATTCCCCCGGGGGAATCCCGTCGATCTTGAAGTTCCCCTTTTCGTCCGCCACCGCGAAGTAGGGGTTGTCGTGCACCACGATCCAGCCGGACATGTGGGTGTGGGCATCGCACAGCACCTTCACCACGCCGGGCTGCCTGAGCTTGGACGTCACGTCCACGACCCGGCCCTTGACGGACAGGGCCGAGTTGAAGATCGTCTTGCCCCCGAGAATCCCGTGGGCGTTATGGAGGACCGGGTCGGAGTTCCTGATCCTGGCGGGAGCCCCCGCCATCAGGGCGGACACGTGCGGGGCGAAGACACAGCGGGCGTTATCCAGGATCAACTCCCCCTCGGCCTTCTTGCCCCTGGGCACGCCCTCGATGAGAACCACGCTTCCCCTGACGCCTCTCTCGAGGCCCAGGACGAGCGCCTCGTTGGAGACGGACTGCCCGCAGACGTCCTGGTTCTTCCTGACGGGAATGGGATCGAGCTTCGGCAGGGTTCCCCCGAACTTCACCGAGCCCGTGAGGCTGCCCCCGTCGGGCACGGGCACCACCTCGTAAGCCAGAGCCGCGGTGGGCATCCCCCACCCCGCGGCGAGAAACGCGCTGAGTGCGAGCCAAGTCTTGAGCACCGCCCCGCAGTATAGAGACGGGGCGGGACAAGTTCAAGCCCGGATTGTCTAGAGTCGCCCGAGGTTGTATTCCTTGAGCTTGTAGAGCAGGGCGCGGCGGCTGATCCCGAGGATTCGCGCCGCCTCGGTGCGGTTGCTTCCCGACTGGGCGAGCGCGCGGCGGATCAGCCGCACCTCCACGTCCCGGATCACGCGCGCCATCGTCTCCTTGAAGCCCTCGGTGGAGCCCGGCAGGCTCAGGGTCAGCTCGTCCCCGGGCGCCAGGATCTCCGGCGGGAGGTCGCGGGCCGTGATCGCCTCGCCCTCGCTCAGGAGCGCCGCCCGTTCGAGGGCGTGCTCCAGCTCCCGCACGTTGCCCGGCCACGGGTAGGCCAGCATTGCCCGGAGCGCCTCGGGAGAGAGCCGCTTGAGCGGCCCCCCGCCGTCCTGGGCGATGCGATCGAGGAAGTGATCCACGAACAGGGGAATGTCTTCCCGTCGCTCCCGAAGCGGCGGCAGAAAAAGGGGGAAGACGTTGAGGCGGAAGAAGAGGTCCTCCCGGAACGCCCCGTCCCGAACCTCCGCGGCGAGGTCGCGGTTCGTCGCGGCGATGACCCGCGCGTCCACGCGGAGCGTCTTGGTCCCCCCCACGCGCCGGATCTCCCCGTCCTGCAGCGCGCGCAGGAGCTTCGCCTGGAGCCCCGGGGCCAGCTCGGCCACCTCGTCCAGGAAGAGCGTGCCGCCGTGGGCTTCCTCGAAGAGGCCCTTCTTGGTGGCGATGGCGCCCGTGAAGGCGCCTTTCTCGTGGCCGAAGAGCTCGCTTTCCTGGAGGGCCTCGGGAATGGCCCCGCAGTCGATCACCACGAAGGGGCCGGCTTTCCGGGGGCTGTTGAAGTGGAGCGCCTTGGCCACCAGCTCCTTGCCGGTCCCGCTCTCCCCCTGGATGAGGACCACGCCCCGGGCCGCCGCGAACTTCTCGATCTGGGTGTAGACCTCCTGCATCTTGGCGCTCTTGCCCACCAAGCCGGCGAGGCCGAAGCGCTGCTCCACGGCCTGCCGCAGCTGGACGACCTCCCGCCGGAGGCGCACCCGCTCCAGCGCCTTGTTCACCACCTGGAGGATCTCGCTGGCCCGAAACGGCTTCGTCACGTAGTCATAGGCCCCCGCCCGCATGGCCTCGATGGCCGACTCGATGGTGCCGTGGGCCGTGATGAGGACCACCACGGTTTCGGGGTGGAGTTCCCGCGCCGCCTTGAGGATCTCGATCCCGTCGGTGTCGGGCAGCTTGAGGTCCGTGAGCACGAGCTCGAAGGGAGCGTCCCGGAGGCGATCGAGAGCCGCTTCCCCCGTCCCCGTCCCCTCGACCACGAACCCTTCGGCCCGGAGGAGCTTCGTCAGGAAGTGCACCATGTTCTCCTCGTCATCCACGACGAGGATCCGCTCGGGCGCCTCAGTCATAGCCCACCCGCGCGCTGACCAGCGGGACCGCCCCGCCGGCCGGCAGGACAATGCGGAACGTCGCCCCGCCCCCGGGCGGCAGCTCGACCACCAGGGCGCCGTGGAGCAGCTCGATGATGCTGTGGCAGATCGCCAGGCCGAGCCCTGCCCCTTCCCCCCGCCCTTTCGTCGAGAAGAACGGCTCGAAGATCCGCCCCAGATGCTCGCGGGGAATTCCCGCCCCGGTGTCCGAGACCGCCAGCGTCACGACCCGCTCCCCGGGCTGGAACACGCGTCCCACGGCATGCTCGCCCTTCCACGCCTCCTCGCCGTTTTCGGCCCGCGTCGTCACCCGCACGGCGCCGCCGGCCGGGGAGGCCTGGGCCGCATTCAGCAGGATGTTGATCAGGACCTGCTGGAGCAGCGACTCGTCGGCCAGCACGGGGGGAAGCCCGGGGGCCAGGTCCTTCTCGGCAGTGAGGGAGGCGAAGTCCTTCTGGGAGAGCACGAAGACGAGCGATTTCTCCACCGCCTCGTTCAGATCCAGAGGCGCGATCTGCGACGGGCCCGGGCGCGCGTAGTCCAGCAGGCTGCGGAGAAGCCCGCGGAGGCGCGCGATCTCCCCCGCCAGCCGCTCGGTGCGGTCCAGGCACTCGGCCCGATCCTCGGCGCTCCCCCGGCACAGGAGCTGGAGGTCCAGCAGCCCGAGGACGGACGCCAGCGGGTTGCCGATCTCGTGGATCATCCCCGCCGCGAGCCGTCCGGTGGAGGCCAGCTTCTCGCTCTGCACGAGCTGGACCTGCGCGCGCTTCAGGTCCTCGTACGCGGCGCGGAGCTCCGCGGCGGTGCGCTCGAGAGCCCGGTTCTGCTCCAGGATGGTCCGGGAGGCCCGCCGAAAGGTGAAGGACAGCGTCGTGTAGAGCAGGACGAGCCCGAAGATCACCGCCCCCCAGACCGACAGCCGGAGGGTCTGGATCTTCTGATAGAAGGGATCCATCGGGCTGTAAATCTCGTAGGCGCCGATGACGCGGTTCGTGCCCTCCAGGAAGATCGGGATGTAGACCTCGAACAGCCGTTCGTACCCTGCCTGCCGCTCGGCCACGTGCTCCGATCCCTTGAGGTCCGAGAGCCCCACCACCGTCTCCCCCAGGAAAGCCTTCTGGAGCGACCGATTGTCTGGAAACGCCTTGCCTACGAAGTCCCGCCTCCGCGAGTGGTAGACGGTGGTGCCCGACCGGTCGTAGATCTTGATCGTCACCACGTGGGAGGTGGAGAAGTCCTCCCGGATCAGCCGGTCAAACGCCTCGTACTCCGCCCCGGTTCTCAGCCTGACAAAATCCTCTTTCGTGGTGATGAAACGCGCCAGGTTCTTGAAATAGTCGAGGGAGGCCAGGGTGGCCTGCTCCAGCATTTTCTGTTCGACCAGATAGGTGATGGCGGAGCCGAGGAGGAGGGCCACACCCACCCACAGGCCCGCGCTCAACAGGGAGAAGTTCTTGAACAGGCGAAGACGCATCCAAGGCCCCTTGCGTGTAACTGTAGCGCCTTTGGGCGCCCGGGTCTAATGCCGCGGCGGCGCCGTCGGGGCCCCCTCGGGCGCGCCGCCGGGCGCGCCGAGGCTCAGGATGTAGTCCCTGAGGGCCAGGATCTGCCGCTCCTCGTCTCCCTCCAGGATCTCCTCAGGTCCCGAGCTCTCGTCCGAGAAATAGGTCGGCATCTTGGTACCTGGAGCAAGTCGTTGCGGGTCCCGGAGCCAGCGGACGATCCAGTCGGGATTGAGCCTGTCGGCGGAGAGCCGGAGATCGGGCGCCCACTCCTCCGGAGACCCCTCGGGCGGCTCCCCGCCGATGTGGCACGATGCGCAGGACAGGAACTCCCGCGAGGCCAACCGGCGGCCCACCTCGATGCTCGCCGCCGGGATCAGGCCTCGAAAACGCAACCGCTCAGGCAGTGGCGGCGCCGCGTCATCCTTCAAATCTGAAATGAACTGCACGAGGGCGCGGGTCTCCGCCTCGGTGAGCCGAAAGCCCGGCATGCGCCCCGCGAGCCAGGGCCGGATCGTGGTCGGCCGCACAAGAAACTCTGAAAGCCACTCCGGCTTCAGCCTGTCCCCCGCTCCGCTGAGGTCGGGCCCGATGTCCTTCCTTCCCTCGGCGCCTTCGTCCCGGTGGCACCCCGCACAGCCGAGATCGGCGAAGAGCACGGCGCCCTTCGAGACGGCGCCGGCGTCGGGCGGCGGCTCCGCCCGAGGCGGGGCACCAGCAAAAAGAAAGGTGGTGATCGCCCGCGCCGCCGCCGCGTCCACGCCCAGGTTGGGCATGGGCGTCAGAGAATCGATGGCTTGAGGGTCCTCGATGAAGCGAGCCACCCAGCCGGGCCGAAGGCGCCGGGCGACGCCGTCGAGGTCGGGCGCAGCCCTTCCCCCCGTCCCTGCGCTCGTGTGGCAGGCGCGGCAGGCGTACTGCCTGAATACCTCACGCCCCCTCTGAGTTAGGGACGCCGGCGGCGTCGAGCCCGGCCCTGGCTCAGGAGCTTCATGCCGCCGACTCATCAGGTACTCCGCCAGACTTGCCACCTCTTCCTCCGACAGCCGGAAGTCGGGCATCCGCGACCTCCACAGCGGCTGATGGCCTGCAGGACGGATTGGATGCGGCGCCTTGAGGAACCGGACGAGCCAGGCCCGCTGGACCCGGCTGCCTTCGGCAGTCAGATCGGGGCCCACGGCCACAGGTTCGAGGTCACCGATCCTGTGGCAGACGGGGCAGCCCAACTCTTGGGCGAGGGCGCTGCCGGACAACGCTCCCGTGAGCGGTGGACCGTCAAGCGGCGACTTCATCGAGAGAGTGCGGACAAAGGCGACGAGATCCCGGAGCTGGGCCGGGGAAAGGGTCCGCCCCCAGGGCGGCATGAATCGCGAGCCCCGAATGGCTGCCCCGCCGTCGGCGATGACCCGGTAGAGGTGCTCGTCGCTCAGGCGTGCGAAATAGCGCGAGTCGGTCAGGTCTCGAGGCTGGTCGTCCTCCAGGAACGCCGCGTTGGGCCCGTCACCCCGGCCGCCCGACCCGTGGCAGACCGCGCAGTAGCGCCGGTAGAGCCGCTCGCCGCGCTCCGGGTCACCCCCGGTCGGCGCCCCGGCGGCCGGAGCGATCGCGAGGCCCAGCGCGAGAAGGCCGAGGACCAGACGGACCCTCAGCCTCCCCACCTTCGGGCGGTGGGGGAACGCGATCATCCCCCCGCCTCCAGGCTGCTCAGCGGGGCAGGACGATCAGAGTGCCTTCCATCGCGGGCTCGTGCTCCTTGCAGTGGATCTTGAAGATGCCCGGCGTGTCGGCGACGAAGGACACACGGGTGATCTCGCCCCGCTTCACCTCGAAATGGGCCGGATGGTACTTGTCGATGTGGGCGGTGTGTTTCGCCCCGTTGATCCCGACCATCTCCAGCGTCACGCGCTCTCCCTGCCTCACGACAACCGTGGCGGGAGACCACTGGTAGACCGAGACCTCCCAGCGACCGGTCGCGGCGTCCGGGGCCTTCTTGACGTACCCGCCCCCCTTGGGCAGCTCCACGGCCGGATACGGCTCCTTGTCCGCGGTGACGCCGCCCTTGGGCTCGATGGCCGCCATGTAGATCACGCGCTCCTCGGCGGCCTGGACTCCCAGGGTGAGGCCCAACAGCAGGACCCCGGTCATAGCAATCACCGACACCAGTGCAAGACCCCTCTTGTAGGACATGACTCTGCTCCTCCTTTTGCTCTCGACATTGAGACCCACTGCCGCCGTCGATGGGCAAAAGCCATGCCGACCGGAGCGGCCGGAGGGAAAACCCGTATCTGCTGGCCGGAGAAGAGATGTTCGGGGACGGCGAGGAGGGGAAAGAGGGCCAAGCAGCGCCGAGGCTGCGCAATAGCCTTCGCGGCCGCGCAACCGATTGCGCAGCGGACGACTAACCGGAGTACTGCTGCTCCGTGCCCATCTCCTTGTGGCAGCGCCGGCACCGGACCGCCTTCTTCGCGGCCGCGTGGGCGGCGCTCAGGTTGACAGGCGGCTTCGCCTCGTGGCGGTCGAATAGGTCGCCGTGCAGGCGCTTGCCGTCGGCACTGTGGCAGGCGATGCAGAAGCGGTTATCCCGCTCCAGATGGGAAAGGTGGGCCACGGCGGTGGTGCCTGACACCAGGGCATCGGCGCAGTATAGGGACGGGGCGGGGAGAGCGCAAGGGGGGGCCGGCGCGGGAGCCGGCCCCCCCGCGAGCGGGTTACTGCCGGACGAGGGTCAGCTCGGCCTCGAGCTGCATGTCGTTCGAGAGCTTGAGGAAGAGGAGCTGGGGGACCTGCATGCCGTGGTTGGTGAAGGCCGTCTTGAAGGTGGCCTTGATGCGGATCATATCGCTTGTGAACCCGAACCGCCGCAGGCTCTCCAGCTGCTCCAACGTCAGCTTCTGGTAGGTGACGCGGGCGTCGGCGACGGTCTCCACCGGCTTCCCCTTGATCGTCAGCACGCCCCGCAGCTTGGCGGGCGTCTCGCGCCCGGGCTCAAGCGCCCCGACGATCTCCACGCCCTTGAGCTCGAAGACAGCGTATTTATTGGCCTCCACCTCGGTGTCCAGGTAGCTCTTGCTGCGCATGTCGGCATCACGCTTATCGATCCCGGTCTTCAGCGTGGTGAGGTCCACGCGGACGCTGCCGGTGGCTCCCTGCGGGCGGGCCGGGTCCACTGTCACGCTGCCGCTGACGGCCTCGCCGGAGGTGGTCCCAACGATCGTCTCGAGCGGGGCATCGGTCTTGAAGGACGCGCGCGAGGTGTACAGAACCTTGAAGGAGATCGGGTCGGCCGCAGCCACGAGGGGCGCGAGAGAGACAGCGAGCGTTACCAATAGGACAGCCGCGACGGATCGGCTCATGTGATACCTCCCTTCAAAGAATTGAACTGTGACAGCAGGGTCGGTGAAGGTCATGGCGCCGGTGAGTTTGAGCATCGTCCGTCTGGCCATGTGGCGTCCCTCCTCTTCTTCGCGGTCGGCCTCTCCCCCGTAAACTTCCGTGACCCCGTAGCGGTTCCCGCGCCCCCGCGGCGACCACAACCCTATTGGGTGCGCCATAAAATGTCAAGTGCCTTCTCGATCGTTGCGGGTAGCTCGAATTTCTGCTAGAGATGATGAGGGGGATCGAGCGCGGCCATGGCCAGACCGAAGAAGACGGAGGACGGCGCGGCGCCCTTCTGCCCCGTCAAGGCCACCCTTTACCTGCTGGGGCGGAAGTGGACCCTCCTCCTGATCATGGAGCTGATGGGCGGGGTGAAGCGGTTCAACGAGCTTTCGCACGCGCTCGGGGGGGTCAACTCCCGGACCCTCCGGGAGCGGCTCAGGATCATGGAGAAGGAGCAGCTCGTCTCCCGCCGCGTTGTCTCTCACATCCCACCCTGGGTCGAATACTCCCTGACCCCCAAGGGCCGCGCCCTGTTCAAGGCCATGGACGATCTGTCGCATTGGGGGCGGCGCTGGATGAAACCGCCTCGACCGGCCGCCGGCAAGAGCCGCTAGGACCCCAGCTTGCGCCGGCAACTGCTGGTCTTGGTGCTCGGGAGCGCGCTCGTCGCGCTTTCGGCGCCGGGGGCGACGGCCGGGACGCTCTACGTCACGAACCGCGGGTCCGGCACGCTGGCAATCCTGGACGAATCCTCCCTCGCCGTTCGCGCGACGATCCCTGTCGGGGAGCGGCCGTGGGGGGTGGCGGTGACCGCCGACGGAAGGCGGGCCTGTGTCTCCTACGCGGGGGGCCTGGCCGTCGTCAACCTGGAGGCGCGCGTCGTCGAGCGGCGCGTGGCGCTTGGCGGCCAGGCGATGGGGGTGGCTCTCTCGCTGGACGGCGCCGTCTGCTACGTGGCGGTCCATCGGGCTGACGGCGACCGGCTGGTGGCGGTGGAGGTGGCGCGCGGCCGCCTCCGCGCCCAGGACTCGATCGGCGAGCGCGCCTTCGGCGTCTACCTCTCCCCCGACGGGCGAACGCTCTACGTGCCCGAGCACGACACCTTCACCATGTCCGTCCTCGACGCAGCGACGCTGGCCAAGCGCGGGACGATCGCGCTCACACCCCTCGGCGAGGGCGCCTTCGACAAGCCCCACTACCTTGCCATCTCCCCCGACGGCCGGATGCTCTACCTGCCCTTCCAGGGCCGCGCCCTCGTGGCGATCGACACGGCTGCCGGGACCATGACCACGCATCCGCTCGAGATCAATGCCCACCAGCACGGCATCGCCATCTCCGCCGACGGCCGCCGCCTCTACCTCGCGAACAACGTCTTCGGCGGGGCGGGCTCCCTCTCCGAGGTGGATACGACGACACTTCAGGAGCTGCGCCGGATTCCCGTGGGGAAGGACCACGAGCAGGTGGCTCTCAGCGCCGATGGCCGCCGGGCCTATCTCACCGGCGGCTTCGCCCTCGGAGGGCACGACGAGCTGACGGTCGTGGATCTCGCGACGGGCGCGGTCACCCGCGCGCCGACGGGAGGCACGCGCCCGTTCGCGATCCTCCGCGTGCCCTAGCAGAGCGAGTGGCCATCACTTGCCCTTGATGGATTCCAGCAGCGCGCGCGCTTCCTTCGAATCTTTAAGGGTCCAGTCGGCCGGGTTCCGCGGCTCCTTCTCGTCCAGCACGGCCTGGAGCTCGCGCCGCGCCTCGGGGGTTCGCCCCTTCTTGATCAGCGTCTTGGCGAGCCCGACCCGCATCCCGGTGTGCTTCGGGTCCAGCTCGATCCCCTTCCTGAACATCTCCTCGGCTTTGTTCAGATCCCCGCCGAGCAATCCCGGCACCTCGTAGTACACGTTGCCGGCGAGCGCGTAGACGGCGGTGAACTTCGGGTCGAGGCTCAGGACCGCCTGGATCTCCTCCTGGACCGTTGGGAGGAGAAAGAGAGAGCGCACCACGCCCTTCGTCTGCCCCCACCGTCCCGTGTTGGTGCCGTACCAGAAGTGGGCCGCCGCGCTCCTCGGGTCCAGCTCGATGGCCTTCTTGGCCGCCTCGCGCCCCTGGTCGTAGGCCTCGAGCTTCTGGTCGCGGTCGGCGGCGCGGATGTCACCCCAGATGAAGCAGACACGGGACAGCGCCAGGAGGTGCTCCACGCGTGGGTCGGCCTTCGCCGCCTGCGTCAGCCCCTCCCGGAGCCGGTCGAGTTTCGGCGGGTCCTCGTGGTAGCGCGTCGCGAAGCTCTCGAGCTCTGCCACGAGGGGCGATTGGGCCCACGAGGGGTTCACGGGCCCGAGGAGGAGCGCGGCGATCAGGAGTCCGCGGACGATCATGACGGTCACCTCCCCCGCAGGAGCTCAGAGGCGACCTGCGCCGCCCCGAGCAGCGGCGCTCGAGGGTTGAGGACCAGGCGAACCGGGATGGATCCCAGGAGCGAAGCATACCGTCCCTTGTCGGAGAACGCGGCGAGGAAACTCCCGCCGGCAAGCTTGGCCTGGATCTTGGGCGCGATCCCGCCGCCGACGTACACGCCGCCCACGGCCAGGGCTTTCAGGGCCAGATTCCCCGCTTCGGCCCCGTAGATGGAGACGAAGAGCTCCAGGGCCGTCACGCAGAGGGGATGCGCGCCCGCGAGGCCCACTTCGGAGACGACGGCGCTCGGATCGCCGCTCCGGATCCGGTCGCCGAGCCACTGGGGCTCCGGCGCCACGCCGGTGTCGCGCAGGAAACGGTAGATGTTGTAGAGCCCCGGACCCGACAGCACCCGCTCGTAGCTCACGTGGCCGAACTCCTTCTGGAGGAAGCGCAGGAGGTCCATCTCGAGGTCGTTCCGCGGGGCGAAATCGGCGTGGCCGCCCTCGGACGGGACAACCCGGTGGCGCGCGCCGTCCCAGACGAGGATGGCCTCCCCGAGGCCCGTGCCGGCGGCGATCAGGACCTTGTTCCCCTTCCGTGCCCTGCCCGCCTGGAGCGGCATCAGCACGCGGAGCGGCAGAATGAGGACGCCGTGAGCGGCGGCCTCGAGGTCGTTCAAGAGCTTGACTCGTGGAGCAGGAATGGCCCTAACGAGGCTCTTTTCGGCAACGTGCCACGGGAGGTTCGTGGTGACGCAGCGCCCGTCGACGACGGGCCCCGCCACGCCGAAGCACGCGGCCGCGATTCTGACGGAGGGACCCTCGCCGAGGAACCGGCGGACTACGGCCTCAAGGCTCTCGAACTCGCCGCTGGGGAACACGGCTCCCCGGACCAGGCGCGGGCCGCGGGCGCGCGCCTCGAAGAGGGCGAGCGCCGTTTTGGTCCCGCCGACATCCCCCGCGAGCAGCAGGCGCTTCCTGGAGCGTCCTGGCATGGCCGTCCCTAGTATACGGAAACGCGGGAAGCCGCGCGCCCTCCCCCGATCTCGAGCCACGCTCTCAGCGTCTCGGCCGCGCTCCAGGCCTGGGCGATGCAGCCGCGCGGGGCGAAGGGAGGATCGCCGTCAAAGATCTCCGCGCTGCTCCCCACCCCGTAGTCGCCCAGGTGGTGCGCCATCGGCAGGAGAAAAGCCTGGGCCGTTGCCGGGTCGCGGTACACGCGGAAGTGAGCCAGGGCGAACGGCCCGAGGAGCCACCCCCAGACGGTGCCCTGGTGATACGCGCCGTCCCGCTCGGCGGGGCCTCCAGCGTAGCGCCCCTTGTACTGCGGGTGGCCCGGCGCCAGGCTCCTCAGGCCGAAGGGGGTCAAGAGGTGGCGGGCGCAGGCCTCCACGACCATTCGCTGGCGCTCAGGGGAGAGCGGGCTTTCGGGGAGCGACACGGCGAAGATCTGATTGGGACGGAGCGCGTCGTCGTTCCCCTCGGGGCCGTCCACGACGTCGTAGCAGTAGCCGGCGGCCTCGTTCCAGAAGCGGTCGAAACCCGCTCTCGCGCGTTCGGCGAGTCCTTCCCACCGGTCCGCGGGCTTGCCCAGTCGTCGCGTGAACGCCGCCATCGAGCGAAGCGCGTTGTACCAGAGGGCGTTGACCTCCACCGGCTTGCCGGTCCGCGGCGTCACGGCCCGGTCGCCGACCCTGGCGTCCATCCAGGTGAGCTGAATGCCGGGCTCGCCCGAGCGCAGCAGCCCATCCGCCGCGTCCTGTCGGATCCCGTAGCGGGTACCGTCCACGTGCCACCTGACGATCTCCTCGAGGAGGGGGAAGAGTCGCTCGAGCAGCCCGTCGTCGCCCGTGGCCCGATAGTAGGCGCGGATTGCCTCGACGTACCAGAGGGTGGCGTCCACGGTGTTGTACTCGGGCGCCTCGCCCGACTCGGGGAAGCGGTTGGGGAGCATGCCCCGATCCACAAAGCGGGCGTAAGTCGCGAGGATTCGCGCGGCCACCTCGGGGCGCCCGGTCGAGATCGCGAGCCCCGGGAGGCTCACCATGGTGTCGCGTCCCCAGTCGCCGAACCAGTGGTACCCCGCGACGACCGACATCCCGTCGGGCTCGTCCGGAAGCGGGCGGCGAACCACGAACTGGTCGGCGGCCAGCACGAGGTGCCGGATCCAGTCCGGCGCACTGGCGGCAGCGGGCTGGGCGCGCCGCCACGCCGACAGGAGCCCATCTTCGTGACGCAGGCATCGCTGCCAGGCCGCCTCGCCATCGGGCGACGGCGTCGCCTCGGCGGACAGCATGAGCGTGAGCGTCTCGCCCGGCCTGAGCGTCGCCCTGAAGGTGCCGACGTGCAGGTGATCGTCTTGGCAGTCCAACCCCCGCTCCTGCTCGAGCGCGAGGTGGAACCCGCGGTACCAGTCGTGGGCCGGCCGGACCTTCGCGCCTTCGGCCAGAAGGACGAAGGGGATGGCTCCCCGGAAGGCCGTGACCCGCAGGCCGTCGGGGATCGGCTCAACGTTCATCCGCCGGCCCTCGCCCCGAGTGGTCGAGTGGTAGTCGCGATAGTTGGCGAGGGTCTTCAGTTCCAGCGTGAGGGGACCACCAGACCGGATCAGGCGGTAGTGGAGGTAGGTCGTGTTCTGGCCGTGCTCCATCCAGACGCGCTTTTCCAGGAGCGCGTCCGCGCAGGCGTACGTCCAGACCGGCGTCGTCCCCTCCAGCCTGAAACGCTCCATCGCCTGATAGCCGTGGGGCTCCACCGTCCCGTCCGACCAGCGGTTGACGAAGAGCGGGCGCGTGACCCCCGCGTACTCCGCGCTGTCGTCCACCTTGGCGACGAGCAGCGTTCGCCCCACCGGGGGCTTCAAGGCGGCGATCAGCAGGCCGTGGTAGCGGCGAGTGAGGAGACCCGCCGCTGTGCCCGAGGCGAACCCTCCCAGGCCGTTGGTGCAGAGCCACTCCCGCGACTCAGCCGTCCCGAGGGGACCGCAGGTCTCCCGCCCCCAGTCGATTAGACTCAAGAACTTCCCCTTGACAAAGGTATTCTACATAAATACATTGTAGGAGTGTAGGGAGGTATTTTACCCGGATAGGAGGGGTACCCAATGCGTGCAGCCATCAAGCGTCCCCTAAAGGTCGCCGATGAAACCTGGATTGCCGCCGCCTTGCTTCATCGGGAGAATCCCTCTCGGGAGGATTTCACGATCCGGGAGATAGTCGACCGAGCTGCCAGGGAGGCCATAACCGCTGGACTGCGTCCCGGAATATATGTGCATGCGCTTCAGCACTGCGTCGCAAACCGCCCGCCGAGCCCGGGAAGGTACCGCATGCTGTTTGCCACAGGCAAGAACACCCGTCGCCTTTTCCGTCCGGGAGATTCCTGCCACCCCGCTCGAGACGGCGCCAAGATCGTTCCAGCAAAGGAGGACATTCCTGCAAAGTACCACCATCTCGTGGACTGGTATCTCACTGTGTATGTTTCGCAGCCACCCGATGCAGAAAAGACAGATCCCATCCTCCAGCTTCGTGGCCTCGGCAAAGAGATGTGGGCGGGCGAGGATCCCGACGGGTATGTGCGCCGTCTTCGTCAAGGTTGGGAATGAGTCGGATCTTCTGGGACACGAATCTGTTTGTCTATTTGATCGAGGACTACGGCGACCTGTCCGAACGCGTCGTCGCACTGCGCAAGCGGATATTGAGCCGGAACGATCAGCTCTATACGTCGGCGCTCACGCTCGGGGAGGTCCTGGTAAAACCCGCCGAAGGCGGGAACGAGGATCTCAGGCGGCAATACGAAGCTGCAATCGTTACCGGGGCGATTGTGATCCCATTCAATGTGGAAGCCGCGCGAATCTACGCCACCGTTCGCCAGGACCGGGACATACGGCCTCCCGACGCGATTCAGCTGGCGTCCGCAGCGCACGCTCGCGTAGACCTTTTCATAACCAACGACGACCGGTTGAGTGAAAAGACCATACCCGGCATCCAGTTTGTCACGTCCCTTTCTAGATCGCCCCTCTGACACAGACCTCAGCCGGCGAACTTGTAGCCCTGGCCGTGGACCGTCAGGATCCAGGCGGGATGCTCCGGGTCCTTCTCGAACTTCTGGCGGAGGCGGAGGACGTGGGTGTCCACCGTGCGCGTGGTGGGGAACTGCTCGTACCCCCAGACCTCGTCCAGCAGGCGGTCGCGGGTGACGACCTCGCCCCGGTGCTCCACGAGGTAGC